>NZ_JANKBY010000364.1:0-3231 GCF_024621905.1 Terrisporobacter muris | reverse complement strand
CTCTATTATTATAACCATTAATTTTACTTATTATTATCATAAAAAATAGTTATTTTACTTATTATTTTAAACATATTATACTATTTTTGGAGATAAAACAATAAAAAGATAAGAAAGGAAAAATAAGACAACAATGGGAAGAAATATTATGACTAAAATAAAAGATATACTACCTGGTCTTTTGGTAGCAATTATGGTGGCAATTATTAGTATGTTTTTAGGAAAATTTGTACCATCCTTAGGGGCTGCTTCTATAGCCATTTTTTTAGGTATGTTTGTTGGTAATATATTTTTAAATCAAAAAGTTTTTCAAAGTGGATACAAATATTCTGAGTCTGATTTATTATCATATTCGATAGTTTTACTTGGAGCAACTCTTAGTATAAGTACAATTTCAGAAATAGGGTTTAGCGGAGTTGTTTTTATTATATTACAAATGACAGTTACTATTATAGGAACTATATATATAGGAAAAAAATTAGGATTTGGTGAAAACTTTAGATTTTTAATGGCAAGTGGTAATGCCGTTTGTGGTTCTTCTGCCATAGCAGCAACAGCGCCAGTAATAGATGCTAAGGATGATGAAAAAGGTATAGCAATAACAATAGTAAATGTTACAGGAATTATTTTAATGTTTGTATTACCTGCCATAGCTAAGTTTATATATAATAATGATTTACTACATACATCAGGCATGATAGGTGGTATATTACAATCTGTCGGACAAGTTGTTGCCAGTGGGGCTATGGTAAATGAAGGTGTTAAGGATCTTTCTACAATATTTAAAATAGTACGTATTATATTCTTAGTATTTGTAGTTTTTTCTTTTGGTCATATAAAAAATAAAAATAATAAAGAAATAATAAACGAAGAGATAGAAGAGGTTGAGGAGAAAAAAATAAAAGTACCATGGTATGTAATAGGATTTTTCATAATGTGTGGCCTATTTTCCGCTCATATAATACCAGATAGCTTATCAGCTATGTGCAAAGAAATAAGTCATGTATTAGAAATAATAGCCCTAGCAGCTATAGGACTTAGAGTTAATATAAAAGATTTAATTAAACAAGGAAAAAATGCATCATTGTATGGACTATTTGTAGGACTTTTACAAATTGTTTCAGCTATAGTTTTAATGGCTGTATTATTATAATTAAATAAAAAATTAGCTTCGAATATCTTGTCAAGATATTGGGACGTTGCTAAAGTTGATTGAAAGTCATATTAAAAATGTTATTTTAATATGACTTTTTTGATTACTTAAATTAAGAAAAAGTAAATGTGACGAAAATGTAAGTTAAAATGCCTATTATATTACTTAATCTTACGAAAATGTAAAGGCACCAGGAAAATAATTAATGTATACTATGCTTAGTTAAAAGATTGCGAGGTAATTAAAATGAAGGTATTAATATTTACAGGGGCATTTGGAATGGGTCACTACTCAGCAGCACAGGCTGTTAAAGAAGAAATATTAAAAGATAAACCAGAGGCAACAGTAATTATAATCGACATGATAGAGTATATATTTCCAAAACTTAGTAAAGTAATATACGATTGTTTCAATTTTATGGTTGATAAGTTTTCTTTAATTTATAATTGTTTTAATAAAGTTGTAGCAAAAAGAACTAGTGTACCACTTAAAAAATCAGTGACAAAAAAAATAGATTTATTATTAAAAAACAATGATGTGGACTTAGTAGTTTCTACTTTTCCTGCATGCTCTCAATATTTTTCTGCATACAAAAAAATGAGAAATTCTAATATTCCTCTTTATACTTATATTACAGATATATCTGTAAATGAGGAATGGATTAGTGAAAAAACAGATATGTATTTTGTAGGTAGTGAGATAACAAAAAAATCACTTTTGTGCAAAAGTGTGGAAAGTGATAAGATAGTAATTAGTGGAATTCCTATAAGACAAAAATTTAAGGAAGAAAAAATAATTGGAAAAATAAAAGATAAAAAAGAAGTATTAGTAATTGGTGGAGGCTTAGGCCTTATTCCATGTTCTTTGGATTTTTTAGAAAGTCTTTCAAAAGATGATAATGTAAAAATAACCTTTATTGCCGGAAAAAATAAAAAACTACTAGAACTTATAAAAAATCAGTACCCTAATATAGAGGCAATAGGTTATACTGATAAAGTTGATAAATATATGAAAAAAGCAGATTTGATAATTTCAAAATCTGGTGGAATAACATTATTTGAAGCTCTTTTTAGTGAAACGCCATTATATGTTATTAGACCATTTTTATATCAGGAAATAGGAAATGCTAAATATATACAAGATAGTTGTATTGGTAAAGTAGTATGGACTAAAGGTGTGGATATTTATGAAGATGTAACATCTTTGCTAAATAATGAACTGCTTTTAGAAAGTATGAAAGAAAATATACTACTTGAAAAAGAAAAATTACAAAGTGCATCACCACTTAATTACTATTATGGAGGGTTAAATGCATGTTATTAAAAATTATGATAATATTGGCAATAATATTGCTGTGCTATAGTATTGTGCCAACTTATCTATATAAACTTCAACATAAATTAACAAAGAAAAATAAGTTAAATGAAAAAGTACTTTATTTAACTTTTGATGATGGTCCAGATGAAAAGTATACATCTTGTCTTTTGGATTTGTTAAAAAAACATAATATAAAGGCAACTTTTTTTATGGTAGCAACTTTTGCTAAGAAAAATCCTATAATAGTAAATAGAATGAAAGAAGAAGGTCACTGTATAGCTCTTCATTCTTTTGAACATAAAAATGCATTATTTCAAAGTAAAGCATACACTTCTTATGATTTTGAACAAAGTGTAAAAACAATGAAGGAACTTGGTGTTGATGTGAAGTATTATAGACCTCCTTGGGGGCATTGCAATATATTTACAAATTATGAAGTAAAAAGGCACAACCTAACTAAAATATTGTGGGATGTTATGGCACAAGATTGGGAAGGTAATACAACAGCTGATATTATATGTGATAAATTATTAAGAAGAAGTAAAGATGGTAGTATAATATGTTTACATGATGGACGTGGCGAAAACGAGGCACCATCAAGAACTATAAAGGCCTTAGAAAAAGCAATTCCAATATGGAAGAAAGAAGGCTATAAATTTTTAATTATGGAGGATTATTATGAATAAAAAAGTTTCGCCAAAGAATATGTTAAAAAATGGTGGACTATTTATTGGGTTAATTTTATTAACCTTTTATATAAT
>NZ_JANKBY010000363.1:0-3252 GCF_024621905.1 Terrisporobacter muris | reverse complement strand
TGAATATTAAAATAAATAAGAGGCTACTATTTAAGTAGTCTCTTATTATTTATATAATGGTTATAATTACTTAAGTTGAAACAGTGGTAATTTTGCTAATATTGTAATAAAACGTTATCTTGTAGTATAATGTTTAATAATTAAAAATTATTAAAGAAATATATTTTAGGAGAGAGTAAAATGTCAAATATGGTAAATGCCAAGTGGCTAAAAGAAAATTTAAATAATGATAAATTAGTTATAGTAGATTGTAGATTTTCACTAATGGACAAAGAATATGGAAAAAGAAGTTATGAGGAATCTCATATTCAGGGAGCTGTAAGAGTAGATATAGAAACTGAATTATCTGCCCCTGTAAAAGAACATGGTGGTAGACATCCACTTCCTTCTGCAGAAGAATTAAAAACTACTTTTGAAAATATAGGAATAAATAATGACTCTGTAGTCGTAGCTTATGATGAAGGTGACTTAGCAGGTCCTGCAAGACTTTGGTGGATACTAAAATATTTAGGACATAATGAAGTTTATGTGTTAAATGGCGGTATAAAAGCCTTTGAAGAAATTGGTGGAAAAACAACTAGTGAATCTACTTCAGTTAAAAAAGGTAACTTTGAACTAAATGTAAATGAAAATATTAGAGTTGACATGGAGTATGTAAGAGAAAGATTACATAAAGACAATGTTGTTATAGTAGACTGTAGAGAAAATGGTAGATACAATGGTGAATTTGAACCAGTAGATAAAAAGGCTGGTCATATTCCAAGTGCACTAAATTATTTCTGGATGAATATTTTAGATAAGCAAGATGACAGATTAACTATGAAAAAAGAAGAAGACTTAAAAGAATATTTTAATAAGTTAAACAACTATGATGAAGTAATTATTTACTGTGGTTCAGGTATAACTGCCAGTCCTGTAAGTTTAGCACTTACTGAAGCTAATATTGATCATAAATTATACGCAGGAAGCTTTAGTGATTGGATTAGTTACGAAGAAAATAAAGTAGATACAATAGAAGATAAATAGATTTATTACTTTTGTAAACAATATATAAGAATATATTTTTAAAGAGGTGATGATTATGCATAATCTAGAAAAAACTAAAGAATTATTTCTTAGTGAAATACCAAACTTTAAAGAGCAATGTTTAAAGCTTTTAAATGGTGATTTATCTAAGATGGATTATAAAGGAATATCAGGAGGATATGGGGTTTATGCCCAAAGAGATCAAAAATCATTTATGATAAGACTCAGATTTTCCAGTGGTGTAGTAACTGTGCCTCAATTACATAAGGTATATGAGTTTGCTAAAAAATATAATTTAGATGGAATACACTTTACCACAAGACAAGCAGTACAACTACATGACTTAGATGTGGACGGAATTTGTGACATAATGGAAGAAGGTATTAAAAACAATATATTTACACGTGGAGGTGGGGGCAACTTTCCAAGAAATGTTGGATTATCACCACTTTCTGGTGTAGATACAGACGAGGCCTTCGATGTTACACCTTATGCAGTAGCAACTGATAAACATTTTATGAGTAAAATTACTACTTATCATTTACCTAGAAAACTTAAAGTTTCTTATTCTTCTTGTCCAATGGATGCAGCTCACACTACAGTACAAGATTTAGGATTTTTAGCTGTAATGAAAGAAGATAAGCCTTACTTCAAAGTTTTTGTTGGCGGAGGTCTTGGTAAAAACCCTGCAGTTGGTCTAGAATTAGATGAGTTAATCGAGCCAAAGGATGTACTGTATTATGTGGAAGGTTTAACTAAGCTATTTATGGATGAGGGAGATTATTCAAACAAACATAAAGCAAGAGTTAGATATATGGTTTATAGACTGGGAGAAGAAGAATTTATTAAAAAATTCAAAGAATATGTGGCCAAGGAAAAGGAAAATAATAACCTTGATATTCAACTAGAAAATGTAGATTATCCTAATGATGGTGGAGTAAAAACAGATATTAAAGATTGTAGATTATTCCCACAAAAACAAGAAGGATACTATAGTGTTTATATTCATCCAATAGGAGGTCAATTAAAGCTTGATGATTTAAATAAATTATTAAATACGCTAGATAATTGCAAACATGCATCTATTAGACTTGCCATGACAGAGGGTATATTTATTATAAATCTTGATGGAAAAGAAGCAGAAAACTTACTTGAAGTTAGTAAAAATTTTAGTGGATGTACTAGTATAGAGAAAAGTATTTCTTGTATTGGTGTGCCAAGATGTCAAATGGGAATTCAAAATAGCCAAAAGATGCTACATGAAATTATTGACTACTTTAAATCAAATTGCGATGGTGATTACACTATTCTTAACGCTATGCCAAGAATTTATATTTCAGGATGTATGAACTCATGTGGTGTGCATCAAATAGGTGCCATAGGTCTTACAGGTAAAAAGAAAAAAGTAGATGGTGAAATGTGTGATGCTTTTGAAATATTTATAGATGGTGATTTTGAATATACAAAAACAAGACTTGGTAAATCTTTAGGTGATTTCAAAGCAGATGATATACCAAAAATGTTATTTGAAATTGGTGAAAAAGTTGCAAATGCAGATATGGATTTCTACACATATTATGCATCTAATGAAGATGAAATAAAAGATATAACTTCAAAATATAATATTTAATATCTGTAAAAACTGATACATAATATGTATCAGTTTTTTATTGATGTTTTTTAACTTTAACCACACAAAATAGACTACCCATAAATTAACTTAAAGGTGCGAATTTTAATTAATTATAAAGACATAATATAAATATAATATTGCAAAGTAAACTTTAATAAGAATAAATAATATGCTGAGAAGGGATAATTTATGGATAAAAAAACAATTATTATTGGTGGAGGAGTAGGAGGGTTATGCAGTGGAATAAGATTATTAAGTAAAGGTTACACTGTAACTTTATTAGAAAAAAACGAAAAATTAGGAGGAAAAATTAATATAATTGAAAATAGTCAATTTAAGTTTGATTTAACTGCTTCAGTTGTAATGACTCCTAAAATTTATACTGATATATTTAATGATGTGGGAAAAAACTATAAAGATTATTTTAAACTACATAAGTTAGATCCTATTTATAAAGTATTTTATCATGATAAGACTTGCTACAACTACTACAGTGATACTAACAAAATGATTAATGAGTTGGAAAGTTTAGAAAAAGGGCTATCAGCTGATTTTTATAAATTTTTATCAAAATCTTATGAAAAATACTTAGA
>NZ_JANKBY010000362.1:0-3255 GCF_024621905.1 Terrisporobacter muris | reverse complement strand
TAAAAATGTATTATCTAATTAATGATATTTGGTTACCAAAAGATAAAAAGTTATTAAAATCTTTAAAAATGCAAGATCCTACATTATATAAATTAATATGTAATGTTAGTGGATTTAATAAATATAAAAAAATAATAAAAGTAACAGATTATGTTTTTAGAAACTTGTAAATTGGGAGGAGAAAAATGGGGGAAAAAAGAACAGTTGATAAGCCTGCCATAGAAAAGGCAGTTAGAGACATATTGATAGCTATAGGGGAAGATCCTGATAGAGAAGGGTTGATAGGTACACCAGATAGAGTGGCAAGAATGTATGAAGAAATATTTAGTGGACTTCATGAAGATCCAAGACAACATCTAAAAGTTTTATTCAAAAACGAAAACCATGAGGAAATGGTAGTAGTAAAAGACATACCTTTTTATTCAAGTTGTGAACATCATTTAGTACCATTTTTCGGAAAGGCGCATGTTGTGTATGTACCAAAGGATGGAAGACTTACAGGGTTATCTAAATTAGCAAGAGTAATTGAAACTTTTGCTAGAAGACCTCAATTACAGGAAAGAATTACAAAGGAAACTGCAAATATTATAATGGAAGAATTAGAACCTTACGGAGTAATGGTTGTGGTAGAAGCTGAGCATATGTGCATGACCATGCGTGGTGTAAAAAAACCAGGAAGTAAGACGATAACTTCTGCAGTTAGAGGAATTTTTGAAACAGACGCCCTAGCTAGAAGTGAAGCAATGAGTTTAATAAAATTTGATTAATAATATATAGGGAGAAGATTTATGTTTGAATATGGCAAAAAAACTTACATAATGGGAATTTTAAATGTAACTCCAGATAGTTTTTCTGATGGAGGTAACTATACAAATGTAGAAATAGCAGTTAAACATGCTAAAGAAATGGTTGAAGAAGGGGCAGACATAATAGATGTAGGAGGCGAATCCACTAGACCAGGTCACAAATTTGTTTCTGCTGAAGAAGAAATAAAAAGAATAGCTCCTGTTATAAAAGTACTTAAAAATAATATAGATGTACCTATATCTATAGATACTTACAAATCTCAAGTAGCCGAAGAAGCTTTGAAGCTTGGAGCTGATATGGTTAATGATGTTTGGGGATTAACTTATGACGAAGACATGGCAACTGTTATTAGTAAATACGATGCATCTGTTTGTATAATGCATAATCAAGAAGGAACGAATTATGAAAAAGATATAATGGAGAGTATAAAAGAATTTTTACAAAATAGTATAGATAAAGCTTTAAAAGCAGGAGTTAAAAAAGAGAATATAGTTTTAGATCCGGGTATAGGATTTGGAAAAACTTTTGAACAAAATTTAGAAGTATTAAAAAGATTGAATGAACTTAAAACTTTAGGATATCCAGTTTTACTTGGAACTTCAAGGAAATCAGTTCTAGGAAATATAGTTGGCGGAGAGCCGAGAGAAAGAATAGAGGCTACAGTTGCAACTACAGTTTCTGGAATAAGAGATGGAGTAGAGATAGTAAGGGTTCATGATGTAGCAGAAAATTTACAAGCTGCAAAAATTGCAGATAAACTATATAGGGGTTAATTATGGATAAGATAATTTTAAGTAATTTAGGATTTTATGCATATCACGGAGTTTTGGAAGCAGAAAAAGTTCTAGGACAAAAGTTTTTTATAGATGCAGAACTTCTCCTTGATACAAAAGAAGCAGGAAAAAGTGATGATTTGACTAAATCTGTTAGTTATGCAGATGTATATGAAATAATAAAAGACATAACAGAAAATAAAAGATTTGATTTAATAGAAGCTTTGGCAGAGACAATTGCAAAGGAAGTTTTAGATAGTTACAGTATGATTCAATCTATCATGGTTAGAGTTAAAAAACCAGAAGCACCTGTAAGTGGAAATTTTGATTATTTTGCAGTTGAAATTAGGAGAGGTAGAAATGAATAAAGCTTACTTAGGTCTGGGAACTAATATTGGAGATAGAGAAGGGTATTTAAGACAAGCTTGTGAAATACTTCAAAACCATACTCAAATTAATATATTAAAAATATCAAATGTATATGAAACAAAAGCATGGGGATATACAGAGCAAGCTGATTTTCTTAATATATGTGTTGAAATAGAAACGGAACTATCTCCAGGAGAATTATTAAAAGTCTGTCATCTTATAGAGGAAGAGCTAAATAGGGTGAGAGTGATAAGGTGGGGACCTAGAACTATAGATGTGGATATTTTATTTTTTAATAATATGATAAGTGATGATGAAAGTTTAACACTACCACATCCAAGAATAAAAGAAAGAGCTTTTGTGCTAATTCCACTTATGGATTTAAATGAAGAATTAAATATTGATAATAAACATATATCTTATTATCTTTCAAAATTAAGTAAAGAAGAAAGAGATGAGGTTAAAGAAGTTAGTATTAATATAGAAGTTTTATAGTATAGGTTTAAAGAATAAAAATCAAAAGCTATATAAAAATAAAGGTCTAGTTTACATATTTTGTGTGAATTAGGCTTTTTTTATGTGAAGGGTATTTTTAATTTTGTTATTGAAGTTCGGGGAAGGTAGTGCTACAATTCTTATAACCCCATAGGGGGGATATGAGGAGGAGTATTATGGCGTATTTAGTTAAAAATAAAAATAACATAATTACTATTACTACATTGGCTATTCCTGTAATTATAGAGAATATACTTCAAACTTTACTTGGAACTGTTGATACTTATTTTGCGGGACAAATCAGTGATAAAGCTATTGCAGCTATAGGTGTGACTAATTTGATTATGAATGTATTTATTGTGTTTTTTACTGCTATTAGTGTAGGAACAAGTGCAGTTGTTGCAAGAAATTTTGGAAGAGAAGAAATGAATAAGGTTAAAGAAGCAACTACTCAGTCAATCTTTTTAGGAATTATAATAAGTTTAATTGTAGGAATAATTAATATATTATTTTATGAACCGATTTTAAAAATATGTGGTGCAAGACATGAAATTTTAAATCTTGCCACACCTTATTATTTAGTTGTTGTAGTTCCAATTATTTTTTTGTGTTTATCTTTAATTTTATCCAGTTGCTTAAGAGCTACCAAGGATACAAAAACACCAATGATTGCTACGGCTTTTGCAAATATATTAAATATAATATTAAACATACTTTTTATAAATATGAATATGGGAATTGTAGGTTTAGCTTTGGCAACAACAATTTCTAGATGTATGAATGTTGTAATATTATTAATCAAGTTAAAAAT
>NZ_JANKBY010000361.1:0-3258 GCF_024621905.1 Terrisporobacter muris | reverse complement strand
TATATATAATTTTGAAGGGAGAGAGTTAATGAAAATATTAAGGTTTTTATTTAGCAGAATGGTAGTTGTTGGGTTAATGATTGCTATTCAACTTGGTATATTTTTATTTTTATTGATAAAATTTAGCCACTATTCAGCAATTGCATCAATTATATGTACTATAATAAGTGCACTAGCAGTACTTTGGATTATAAATAAAAATGATAATCCAGCCTATAAACTAGCTTGGATTATACCTATACTAATATTTAATATTACAGGAGGATTATTATATCTTTTAATAGGAAATAAAAAACCATCTAAAGATATGAGACTTCGCTTAGAGAAAGTTCAAGAAATAACTAGTAAATACCTAAAACAAAATCAAAAAGTATTAGAAGAAGTTGAGAAAGAAAATAAAACAGTATTTGGACATGTAAACTATATAAATTGTGCATCAGGATTCCCTATGTATAAAAACACAGAAGTTAAATATTATAGTGTGGGAGAAGATAATTACGAGGATTTAATTAAAGAATTAAAAAAGGCAAAAAGATATATATTTATGGAATATTTCATAATAGAAGAAGGCAAGATGTGGAATGGTATTTTAGAAATATTAGAACAAAAAGCTAAAGAAGGACTAGATGTAAGGCTAATGTATGATGATATGGGGTGTATATCACTTCTTCCTTATGGATATGATAAGGTTTTAGAGAAAAAAGGTATAAAATGTATTGCTTTTAATCCTTTTAAACCTTTATTATCCCTTGTAATGAATAATAGAGACCATCGTAAGATTACAGTTATAGATGGACATACAGGATTTACAGGAGGGATAAATTTAGCTGATGAATATATTAATGAAAAAATAAGATTTGGACATTGGAAGGATACAGGGGTCATGTTAAAGGGAGAAGGTGTATGGAACTTAACCATGATGTTTTTAGAAATGTGGAATTCTAATAGACAAACTGACGAAGAATTTTCTATTTATAAGCCAGAAGTTCATCAATTAGAAACTACAATAAGTGATGGATTTGTACAACCTTATGGAGACTCACCGTTAGATGAAGAAGTAGTAGGAGAGAATGTGTATTTAAATATTATAAATAGTGCAAAAAACTATGTATATATTTTTACACCGTATTTGATTATTGACAATGAAATTATGACAGCTCTTTGTTTAGCAGCTAAAAAGGGAGTAGATGTAAAGATAGTAACTCCAGGAATACCGGATAAAAAGACGGTATTTAAACTTACAAGGTCTTATTATCCTCAATTAATAAGAGCTGGTGTGAAAATATATGAATATACTCCAGGGTTTATTCATGCTAAAGTATTTATCTGTGATGATGAGATTGCAACAGTGGGAACAATAAACATGGATTATAGAAGTTTATACTTACATTTTGAGTGTGGAGTGTATTTATATAAATGTAAATGTTTAAGTGATATTAAAAAAGATGCATTAGATACAATTTCAAAAAGTAGGGAATTTTCTGATCAAGATATAAAAGATGGTAGAAGATATGCCTTATGGCAGGCGATACTTAGAGTATTTGCACCACTTATGTAGCGGTATCAATTGACAAATAAAGTGAATTTATATTAAAGATAAGAAATTTATAAAAAGTTTTATCTAAATAAAAGGGGAATTATTAAACTAAAGTATAACTAATAAAATACTCTCAGTAATAAATAAAAATTTATTACTGAGAGTATTAATTTTTTACTCTAATTAGATACTGGTAAAGTGATTTTTCCATTTTTGATTAAAGTTAATAAGTAAATTGCTTCCTCGCGAGCATAAATATCGTAAATGGTATCAGTATCGTAATCAACAACCATTTTTAAAGCATCGAGAACTCTATTACCTTTAATTATTTTCAATAATGATTCAACCCTATTATAAATATCTAAGATATTTTCATCAATTAATATAGGATCATATCTATGTATATCATATGTAAATTCATTTTTAGCTTGTCGATTAGATAAAAAACTTAAATTATTTAGGAATGTTTCCATATATAAACCAACAAACCAAGGACTGGCACTTTCAAAATTTTCAACCAATTCATCATCACTAAGATGTAGATTATTCATATTAGCACCTCCATTATGTTATTAATTATAGGATTTGCTATAAATTAATATTTGCATACATGTAAATCATGGTAAAAACAAAGAACCATAATTTTCAAAATAATAGAGTTATGAATTGAGAAAAATAATACTAAAAAGTATAATTGGAGGTTTTTATGGCTAATAAAATTGTAAATCCAAATGCAAGAGAAGCTTTAAATCAAATGAAAATGGAAATTGCAAATGAATTAGGTATGGAAGTTAATACATCAGGAGGCAATAAAACCTCTTATGCTAATGGTAAACAAGGTGGAAATTTGGGTGGACTAATGAGTAAAACCCTAGTAAACATGGGAAAAGAGGAATTGATTAGACAGTATTATAACAAATAGGTTAAAAAGACTGCATAAGCAGTCTTTTTTTTATTGTAAATTAACTTATTTACAGCAATATACATGTTAATTATTGACTATTCAACATATTTCCCATAGAATAACAATATGTTGATAGAAGTCAAGATATAAAACTATATATGATAAATACAACATAAAAAAATTGAGAAAATTATGTAGAAATAAATTGTATTTGTGTTACAATTTTATTGTAATGTACTTAAAAGGAAGGAGAAATATATGTTACGTACATCATTAGGCTATACTTTAGTCAGAACATTTCCAGAATGTGCGATAGTTTTAGTTGTTGGATGTTACTTTTTAAATTTAAAAATTTCAAAAATAACCTTATTAAAAAAGACATTAATGCTAGGGGTAATTCAAACATGTATTAGGATGTTACCAATTAGCTTTGGAATACATACGATTATAGGAATGGCTCTTGTTTTATTTGTATTAGTAGATATGTCAAAAAATACTTTTATTAATTGTATAATGGCTTTGTGTAAAATATTTTTATGTTTAATACTTAGTGAAGTTATTTATATATCTTTAATTACAAATATATTGTCAATTCCTAGAGGTATTTTAGTAGATAATTACAGTGTAATGAGTGCAATTTATACATTGCCATCTCTTATTATATTTGCTATATTAGCGTTTATAATGGAATAAAATAAAAACCTACCTAAAAAGGCAGGTTCTATTTATTATTCAAATATATGTTTTATAAATTGAATTGGGCTGTAAATTATAAGTCTAGGACCTGAAAACTTCATAACAGCTTTAACTTTTTCTT
>NZ_JANKBY010000360.1:0-3282 GCF_024621905.1 Terrisporobacter muris | reverse complement strand
AATTGTAATAATATACAATAAGAATTTAGCATATAATATATTTATGGGGAAAAGGAGGGAAATTTATGTGGATTAGAAGTGAATTAAAAGAAAGAGGAAAAATTACGTTTAAAAGATTTTATTGGAAGTCAGTGATAGTTTGCTTTATATGTTTATTATTAACTGGAGGGTTAGGTAGTAGTGTTACAAATAGAATAAGTGATTCTTATGATTCTAATATGAATAATATATATGATACTTATAGCGATGATGAATACTACGATTCTGATGATGAGTATTATTACGATGGAGATTTTGAACAAGAAATATTAGACTTTGAAGACGCTGCAATAGGATTTTTTACTAGTGGATTCTTCTTTTTATTTTTAGGAATATCAATAGTTATTATGATTGTAGGATTTATTATTAAATTACTAATTATATATCCAATAGAAATAGGTAAAAATAATTTCTTCATGGGAATAAGAGAAGAAGAAAAAACATTGGATAGTTTAATTTTTATTTATAAAAGTGGTCAACTTAAAAATACAATATTTACAATGTTTATGAAAGGTTTATTCCAATTTTTATGGTCATTGTTATTTGTAATACCAGGAATAATAAAAGCTTATGAATATCGAATGATACCATATATATTAAGTGAAAATCCAGAAATAAGTAGAGAAAGAGTTTTTGAGATAAGCAAAAAAATGATGATGGGTAATAAATGGAATACATTTGTATTAGATTTATCTTTCTTAGGATGGGAGATATTATCAGGTCTTACTATAGGTATACTTGGTATTTTCTATGTTAATCCTTATGTACAAAGTACAAATGCAGAATTATATGCTTATCTTAGAGAAGATGCATTAAGAAATGGATATGTTAGTAGTAGTGAGCTAATAGGATTTTAATATATTGTGAGGCAGATGAGAAGTGGAAGAAATAAATTATAATACTTATATAAGAGAAGTTAAAATTAATAAAGAAAAAATAGAAAATATAAATGAGTATCCTTTTTCTTTACCAATAATAAATGACTTAGATAAACTAAAAATGCATCCAAAAGTTACTTTTATTGTGGGGGAAAATGGTAGTGGAAAATCAACTTTGTTGGAAGCCATAGCGGTATCATATGGATTTAATCCAGAAGGTGGGACTAAGAATTTTAATTTTTCCACACGAAGTAGTCATTCTAGGCTTTATGAGTATATTACTTTAATAAAAGGAATAAAAAGCCCCAAGGATGGATTTTTCTTAAGAGCTGAGTCCATGTATAATTTGGCTACAAATATAGAGGAGCTAGATAGTATAATTGGGCCGGGGGCTAGAGTAATCGATTCTTATGGAGGAATATCTCTTCATAATCAATCCCACGGAGAATCTTTTTTCTCTGTAATGATGAATAGATTTTCAAAAAATGGTATATATATCCTTGATGAACCAGAAGCAGCTTTATCTCCATCTAGACAAATGTCAATGCTTACTAGGATAAATGAATTGGTGAAAGAAAACGGTCAATTTATCATAAGTACACATTCGCCTATACTTATGGCTTATCCAGATTCTAAAATATATGAAATTAAAGATGATAAAATCAAAGAGGTAAATGTGGAAGAAACAGATCATTTTCAAATTACAAAATCATTTTTAAATAATAAAGAGAAGTTTTTAAATATTTTACTAGATGATTAAAACTTATATCATAATTTACAATAATATAAATGAAAAATAGCAAGTATACCATATGATATACTTGCTATTTTTCATGCAAAGTCAAATTTTATATTCCCATTCCTAGCATCATTCCTATAAAGTAAGGAATTAGCCATATAACCCAGACTACTATACTAAATTTAT
Source organism: Terrisporobacter muris (assembly GCF_024621905.1). Classification (NCBI taxonomy): domain Bacteria; kingdom Bacillati; phylum Bacillota; class Clostridia; order Peptostreptococcales; family Peptostreptococcaceae; genus Terrisporobacter; species Terrisporobacter muris. The sequence goes on along the minus strand of NZ_JANKBY010000360.1, from coordinate 1,440 downwards.
GGAATGTCTCTTTTTTCTTTTCGTCATTTTTATATAATACCCATGTTGCCCAAACAGCGTGGAATAACATAAGCACAATTGCTAAAAAGCCTGTAATTCCGTGTAAACTTTGACCCATTGCACTCATTGTAGCTGCACCTGATTTAGCTATTTTACTCATAGTCAAAGTACCAGTTGTATCACATAGTAAACCTAACCAAAATATAATAACATGATTTTTATTAAGACTCTTAGCTCTTCTTTCTGAAAATACACCTATTGTATAAAATATTAAAGCTAATGTTATAGTTACTATTGCAAAGATTAAAATATTACTCATTTTTATTATCTCCTTTTCAATTTATCTCTTAATTTAATTAAATTTTCCTTTGTTTCTTTTACTTCATCATCAGTAAAATTTTCAAATATTTTATCAAAACTTTTGTTTATTTCATTTCTAAAGTTTTTAGCATATTCATATCCTTTAGTTGAAAATTCCACATAGGTATTTCTTTTGTCATTATCGCATTTCACTTTTTTTACATAATCAGCAGCCTCTAGTCTACTAACTATCCCTGATATTGTACCTTTTGCTAAAGACATCTCCTTACACAATTCAGATATGGTTATTTTCTCCTTGTGAGCTATTAATTTAATAACCATGGTTTGCTGATGAGTAAGACCACTTTCCTTTAAATTATCATTTACAATTTCAATTGTACTTGCATATATTTCTTTAATTAGCATAGCTATTTCAAATGAATTATATTTCATTATAAAATCCCCTTATTTGTTTAATTAAACTTTTGTTTGCGTGCAAACTAATTAGTTTCTATGCAAACTATTATATAATTTAAATTGATTTTTGTCAACAAACTATAATTGAAATTTAATTATCTATTATATACTAAAGTTTCCAATGGATAATTATTATCATAAAGATAAGAAAAAACTTGAGTATATTTTTTAAAAGTTCTAAATTTATTATTACAAAATTCAACATCATGATAAACTTTCCAACAACCACAAACCTTAAAATTATTTCCTTTATGTTTAATAAAACTTTGCACATCATTTAAAGGATAACCTAGAAAAATACCAACTTCATGAGGTGTTTTATTAAAATATTCGAATCTACTTTTTAGATGAGAAATATAATCTTTTAGAAGAATACCTTCATATCCATAAGCTTTTAAAAAGTTTATAACATTTTTATTTTTTAAATCATGAAGGAGCATTTTTAATCGATAAAGATAGATGAGGCTATATTTATCACAAGTATATATAATATCTAAATATACATCCAAAGGGTTTAAAAGAAGATTATAATTTCTAATTTCCTTGTTTAAATCTAATTGATTATTTTTATAAATTTTAAATAAGCTACCGGTTTTTACTCCAGCCAAAGTAGGTGAAGCATATTTTATTAAAATTCTATCTATCATAAAACATCATCCTTTT
>NZ_JANKBY010000035.1:0-19935 GCF_024621905.1 Terrisporobacter muris | reverse complement strand
GGGAAAAGACCTAGACGAAATAGAAGGATACATATTAAATTCAATTGAAAATTAAAAAAGTTGAAACTAAAACGAATATTTGTTAAAATATATAACGTAAGTGTTCGAAAATTAATTGAAAATAAATTATATATTAAATATTAGAAAATTTAGTATATAGATAATAGAGGTGAAATAAATGAAAACAGTAGCAGTTGTTGGTTCTCAATGGGGAGATGAGGGAAAAGGAAAAGTTATTGATTTTCTTGCTACTCAAGCTGACGTAGTAATAAGAGGACAAGGTGGAAACAATGCAGGCCATACATTAGTAGTAGATGGAAAGAAATTTGCGCTAAGATTAATACCATCAGGAATATTAAATCCAAATACTATAAATGTAATAGGAAATGGGATAGTATTTGACCCAAAAGGATTCTTTGAAGAAATAGAAATGCTTGAAAGCAATGGAATATGTACTAAAAATATTAAAATAAGTGATAGAGCGCATATAGTATTCCCATACCATAAGGAATTAGACGGATTAGCAGAAGAAGCAAGAGGAGATAACAAAATAGGAACGACTAAAAAAGGTATTGGTCCTTGCTATATGGATAAAACAGAAAGATCAGGAATCAGAGTTTGTGATTTAATGAATAAAGAAGTTTTTGCTAAAAAATTAAAACTTCAAATAGAAGCAAAAAATAAGATAGTTACAGGTGTATATGAAAAAGAAGCTATGTTTGATTTTGATGAAGTATACAATGAATTTATAGTATATGCAGAAAAAATGAGACCATATGTGGATGATACAACTGTAATAGTTTATGATGCAATAAGAGCTGGTAAAAAAGTATTATTTGAAGGTGCTCAAGGTACATTGCTAGATTTAGATCTTGGAACATACCCATTTGTAACTTCTTCTCATCCAATATCAGGTGGATTTGCAGTAGGTGCTGGTGTAGGTCCAAATATGATAAAGGATGTTGTTGGTATAGTAAAGGCTTATACAACAAGAGTTGGAGAAGGTCCTTTTGTAACTGAATTATTTGATGAAACTGGAGATAGAATAAGAACTCAAGGTCATGAATTCGGAACAGTTACAGGAAGAGCTAGAAGATGTGGTTGGTTCGATGCTGTTATAGTAAAATATGCAGCTAGAGTAAATGGATTAACTAGTATTTCATTCATGTTATTAGATGTATTAACAGGATTTGATAAAATCAAAATATGTACTGCTTATAAAATGGGAGATAAAATAATAAATAACTTCCCAGCTTCATTAGAAGATTTAGCAAAATGTGAGCCAGTATATGAAGAATTAGATGGATGGAATGAAGATATCACTAATGTTGAGAAATTTGAAGATCTTCCTGAAAATGCTAAGAAATATATAGCTAGAATAGAAGAGTTAATAGATGTTAACATAGATTTAGTATCTGTTGGTCCAAGTAGAACTCAAACAATAATAAGAAAAAATATATTTGCATAATGTTTCACATAGAACAAAAAGGAGAAAACTGTCAAAAGTTTTCTCCTTTTATTTATTTACATTAGATACTTTATTTTGCCATCTTAAATCAGCACCAACAAATTTAATCATTTTAAACTTATCAAAAATACGTGAAAAAATTCTTTGGGAATAAAGTTCACCAAGTTGTGCGGGATTAAGATTAGTAGAAATAATAGTTTTCTTACCATTTAATAAACGAGTATTTAGAATTATGAATAATTCACTAATAGTAAATGAGTTAGTAAGCTCTGTACCTAAATCATCAATTATTAAAAGATCACATTCAAATAAGTTTTCATAATCTTCTCTTGATAAATGATGATCAGAATTTCTAAACTTATACTCTTCTATGATTTCAAACATTTTAAAAGCTGTCTGATATATTACTAAGTATCCTTTATCAAGGAGTTCTTTGGCAATATAGCTAGACATAAATGTTTTTCCTAATCCTGTATCACCATAAAATAATAAGTTTTTGTCATTATCCTTATCAAAATCATAAATAAATTCATCACAATCAGATAAAATAAGTTGCATGTTTTGTCTAGGAGAAACTCCGGTACTTGGATCAACCTCTTCTGAAAAAATGCTATCATCATATGTGCACTGATTTTGTTTTTCTAACATTCTAGATAAATTAGACATTTTATATGATTCATTAATAAGAGCTTGTTTTAGACAATTGCATTTTTTCCCATTAGGAAGAAAACCTCTATCTTTGCATAAGTTACATTCATACTGAATATCAAGGTATCCCTTTGGAACATTCCAGCTGTCTAATAAAGCTTGTTTTTCATTTGTCAAAATTTGAATCTTCTCTTTAGCTTTCAAAGTAAGAGTTTCTCTATTTGATGGATTTTTAAGAACTAATTTCATCATTTCTAATCCAACTTTACTAATTTCATCCTCTATTTCTCTTACCTTAGGAATTTGCTTATAAACATCATTTTTTCTTTGTTCTAACAGTTTATCTGCTTTATCTCTTTTTCTTTCATAACCAATAAGTATATCTCTTAATTTTGACTCCTGCATTTAATCACCTACCTACTAAAATTTACCCTTTTGACTTTCCTTTAGAAGTTTTTCTAATTCATCAGGGCTGTAGTTTCTAAATGTTTCATTGATATTATGGAATCTTGTTTTAACTTTAGGAGCAGAATTATTATTTGAAGGAGTATTTTTTTTCTGTTGTTTTTTTTGATTAAATTCTTCCTCTAATCTCTCTATGTCATCTAAAGTTTTAACATTATTCTTTTTATATCTTTCGATTATACCATTTATATAAGATATAGAAGGGTTAGATGTATTTTTAGATTTACTACAAGCCTCTAGTATAATTTCTATATCCATATTGTACTTATCAATCCATATATCCATAATTCTTTTCTCTTCTGCACCAGGGTTTCTATTAAATCCAAGAGATTTAAAAATAAGTTTATGAATATCATAACGTTTCTTATCCTCGATTATACTATTTTCTATATCTTCAACAGTATAAAGACCTAAATCATACCAATTTCGAAGTATTCCTTCAATATAATTTAAATTTTTTGGAGTACCGTTATTTCTTTGTTTTGAAATCTCATAAGCATAAATAATAACATCAGGATTAACATTGAATTTTTCCCTAATATCTAATATTCTTAATTTTTCAGATGGATCAAGAAATCTTCCTATTATACGGTTTATACTATTAAACATTTTAGTTATGCTTGGATTTTCTCCAGCAGAAACTATTCTATCACTATTAGATTTAATAGAAGGTGTATTAATTTGCAGATTTTCAACATATAATCTTTTTAGATCTAAAAACTCAATAGAATAATCAAAGTCATCTGGACTGTCGTTCTTATGCATTTTTACTATGTTTTGCTTTTCCCAGAACTTCCATGCATTTATAACATCTGATAAAGGAACTTCTAAAATTCTAGAAATGGACCTGTTATCAAATTTAGGATCTGGTATGGAAGAACACACTTGTCTATATGCTAAAAGATATACCTTTGTGTATAATCCATCGCCCATAGGCATATATATATCTATGAAGATGTTTGGGATGGTTGTCTCACCAAAATCTATATCATTTTCTTCTTTATAAAAAAACATATAATCACCTCAGCTTCAATTATAACATAAAAGCTATTACAAATTTATATTGGAAGTTTTAAAAAAAAATATTCATTAAAAAGGAGGTATAAATTGGTTATTAAATTTGATAAAAAGAGAAGAAGGTTATTTTTTATAATACTAGCCCTTTTAATCATTATAGTGGGAAGTATACGTACATTTATACTTACTAACCAAAGAGAAACTTTTACTCTTCAAGATGAAAAAAATAAAAATGAATACACTATAGATGTAATATATGATGATGAAACTAATCGTATTTTATGCAACGAAAGTTTAGTTTATCAAAATAATACGAAAACCACATTAGATAAAATTTATTTACATATTTACCCCAATGCATTTTGTGAAAAAGAATCAGTGCCTTTTGAAAATTCAGAGATGAACAGAGCCTATCCAAATGGATTTAATGAAGGATATATTGATCTTAAAAATGTGTTGAGCAATAATGATAAATTAAAGTATGAAATAACAGGAGATAAAAATGATATTTTAGAAATCAAATTGGACAAATTGTTAAAAGCAGGTGAACAAGTAAAAATAGATTTAAAATATAATGTAAAGCTACCTAATTGTCTTGGAAGATTTGGTTATGGTGATAATACAGTAAATGTAACAAATTGGTTTCCTATAGCATGTGTTTATGATGACAAAGGATGGAATCTAAAAAGTTATGAAACAGTAGGAGATCCATTTTATAGTGACACGAGTAATTTTAAAGTAAAAATACTAGCACCAGTAAAATATAAGCTAGCAACTACAGGAGAAATAACAGAAAAGAAAACAGATAATGAAAAAATATTATATACCATAGATGGTAAGATGGTTAGAGATTTTGCTTTTATTTTAAGTGATAAATTTGTAGTAAATAAGAGTAACTATAAGGATATTGTTATAAATACATATAATTTAAATGATGATATGAGCCAAGAATCTATGGATGTGGCTAAGTCATCCATAGAGATTTTCAGTAACTTATTTGGTGATTATCCATATGATACATATTCAGTAGTAGCAAGTGACTTTTTTATTGGTGGAATGGAATATCCTATGTTATCTATGATAGATGAAAATCTATATAATAAAGAAAACAAGTTTTTAATGGAATACGTAATAGCTCATGAAACAGCCCATCAATGGTGGTATAGTGTTATAGGAAATGATGAAGTAAATGAACCTTGGTTAGATGAAGCATTGACAGAGTACTCTACTATTCTTTACTTTGAAGAAAAGTACGGAAAAGAAACTGGAGACAAGTTAATGAAGACTATGGAGGTTCAATCAAGAAACTATAAACCAAGTGATATATTTAAGGCAACAACAGAGTATAGGGATTCCTCAGAGTATAGCTTAAGTGTTTATACTAAGGGGGCAGTAGCTTTTAATGAAATAAGAAAAGAAGTTGGAGATGAAGTATTTTTTAATACTTTAAAAGAATACTATAGTACATATAAATTTAAAAATGTTAATGGATCTCAATTTGTTGATCTTTGGAAGAGTAAAGGTGTGGATATTGAAAAAATTATAAAAAAATGTAAATAAAATTTTTGCAAGAGCATTGAAAAATAATTTAATGCTCTGTTTTTTTGGTATAATATAAGTTATGAGAAAAAGAGAAAAGAGGTGCACCATGTTGAAGTATTGTTCTATAGGAAGCGGAAGTAGCGGGAATTGTCACTTTGTTAGTTACAAAGATACTAATATATTAATAGATGCAGGCCTTAGTGGTAAAAGAATAATGACAGGTTTAGATGAGATAAATGCTGATATAGAAAAGATAAAGGGCATATTTATAACACACGAACATTCTGACCATATAAAGGGTGCAGGAATATTATCTAGAAAATTGGACATACCTATTTTTGCAAATGTAAAAACATGGTGTGCTATGAAAGATAAATTAGGAAATGTAAAAGAAGGTAATATGAAAGTTTTTGAAAATGATAAAACTTATAGTATAGGAGATTTGGGAATTAAGCCATTCTCAATCCCGCATGACTCAAGTGATGCTGTAGGGTATAATTTATTTTCAGAGCAAGAAAAAATGTCAATTGCTACGGATATAGGATGTATAACTGATAATATTAGACAAAACTTATATAATTCAAAACTTGTAGTACTGGAGTCTAATTATGACCCAAATATGTTGATGATGGGAAGTTATACCTATAGTTTAAAAAGAAGGGTAATGTCTGATTGTGGACATTTATCAAACGAAGAAGCAGCCAAATTCTGTGTAGAGTTAATTAATAATAATACAGAATCAATATTATTAGCTCATTTAAGTAAGGAAAATAATTTTCCAGACTTAGCTTTTGCAACATCTAAGAATGTACTGGCAAATAATGATATGATAATAGGAAAAGATTTAGATTTAGAAGTTTTATCAAGAGATACAGTTTCAAAAGTCTTTGAACTGTAAAATTTGCTTAGCTAATATTATCTTTGAGCGACGTGTTGGCAAATTATTTTGCTATTGATTCAGATACATCTGTTGTTTAAAAGATAAAGTTAATAAGAGGAGAAAAATATGCGTATTAGTGTAGTTTGTGTAGGAAAAATAAAAGAGAAATATTTAAAATTAGGAATAGATGAATTTTCAAAAAGATTATCAAAATATTGCAAGTTAGAGGTAATAGAATTGGATGATGAGAAAGCTCCTGAAAATCTAAGTGATAAAGAAATGATGATGATTAAGGAGAAGGAAGGTAAGAAGATTCTAAGTAAAATAAAGGACAACTCCCATGTGATAGCACTTGCTATAGATGGAAAGAATTTGTCATCTGAAGAGTTGGCAGATACAATAGACAATCTAGGCGTTAGAGGGACTAGTCATATAGTATTTGTTATTGGTGGTTCTTTAGGGCTTTCTGACGATGTGATGAGAAGAGCTAATTATAAGTTATCTTTCTCTAAGATGACTTTCCCTCACCAGTTAATGAGGTTGATATTGTTGGAGCAAGTTTATAGAGCTTATAGAATAAATAATGGAGAACCGTATCACAAGTAACGGAGCGGGTTTTTGATGACAATAGAAAAGCTACTTAGTTAGCAAATAGGAGGACTTAAATATGGCAAAATCATTTGTAAAATGGCCAGGTGGTAAAACAGATGAATTAAGTATTATATATAAATATATGCCAGATCATATAAATAATTATATAGAACCATTCTTAGGAGGAGGAGCATGTTTTCTATCATTGAGACCAGAGCAGTATAACTGTGCATATATAAATGATTATTCTAATGAATTAATTAGTTTATACATGATGATAAAAAATAGAAATGAGTTATTTGTGAATTGTTTATATGATATTTGGCATTTGTGGAATTATACAGGTATACTTGCTGAAGAAAATTATGAGATAATAAGGCAAATATATTCTTTATTCAAAAATGATGAGATATCTTATAAGGATTTAACTATAAAGATAGATAAATTAATAGATAAAAAAAGAATAGAAATAGAAGTTGAAGTACGTAATAATATAAATATAATTACTGACGATTTAATTAAAGAGATAAAAAAATCACTCAAGTCTAAGTTAAGAACTATAAAAAATAATGAAATGAAAAAACAAGATCTTCCAGAAGAAGACTATCATAAAAATTTTGAAGCTGGATTTAAAGCAGGAGTATATACATTTTATAGAAAGATATATAATAAAAGAGACAAGCTTAATATATCACATGAATTGCACATAGCATTATTTTTCTATTTGAGGGAGTTTTGTTATTCATCCATGTTTAGATATAATAAATCAGGAGAATTTAACGTACCTTATGGAGGCGCATCATATAATTCTAAAGGATTCATAACTAAAATAAATTATTTTTGGTCACAAGAATTACAAGATGTGCTTCAAGAAGCTAATATATATAATCTAGATTTTGAAGAATTTTTTAGAAAATTAACAATTGAAGAAGATGACTTTGTGTTTTTAGACCCACCTTATGATACTACATTTTCTAAGTATGCAAATAATGACTTCACATCAGAAGATCAAGTTAGACTAGCCAATTATTTAATTAATGAGTGTAAGGGGAAATTTATGATGATAATTAAAAATACAGATTTTATTTATAATTTGTATAATAGAGAAGGTATAAATATAATAGGATTCGATAAGAAATATAAGGTTAGTTTTCAGGATAGAAATGATAAGCAAGTAGAACATATAATAATAAAAAATTATTAAAAAAGAAGTGTATACTTCTTTTTTTTTAATTTTTTATTGACAATCTAGGCAAAAAGAATTAACATAAAATCAAGAAATCAAATAATTCTCTGATTTCAAAAGAAAGGTGGTTAAGTTTGATTAAAATAGGAAGTAATAATTTTTTGACAATAGAAGAGATAGCAGAAGGTTTTAATGTAGATGTAGATAAAGTATATGAATTATTTACAAAGTATGATGTAAAGAGTATTCAATTTAATGGAAATATGTATGTATTAGAAAATGAATTTTTAAAGATCTTTACAGAAGAACCATCAATATACAAAGTAAACGATAATAATAAAAAATACCCAGTAACTGAAAAACAAATACTTACAGAAGCTATAAGTTTGTTACAACATACTGGTCAATTATCTATTAAAGAATTACGAGAGAGACTAAAAGAAACGATGGATTTGTCAGAAGAAGATTTACAAATAAATAAAAATAGAAATGACACAAAGTTTGATCAAAAAGTTAGGAATTTAATTTCTCATAGAGATAGTAATGGACTTATAGAGTATTGTGATTATGAGAAAATAGGTAAAGAAGGATTTTTAAAATTAAAAAGGGGGAGCAGTAAATGAGCTGTTATTCAGAAAAAGAAATAATGGAAGTTGCAATAAAGGTATTAGAGGAATATGGAGAATTAAATACTACAGAGCTAAAAGAAATACTTAATGATATAATGAAGCCAAGTGGAGAAGATTTACAAATAAATAAAAATAGAAGTGATACAAAGTTTGATCAAAAAGTTAGAAATATGATTTCACATAGAGATACAAATGATTTAGATAAATATTTTAATTATAGTAAGAGTGGGAAAGTTGGTATTTTAACATCTAAGTCAATGATAAAAAATGCTATAACGGCTAAAGATGAAGAAGCACAATATGGAGAAATATTTAAAGATACAAAAAAAATTGAAAAAAGAAAAGAAAAGAAAAAAGTATTTAACTCAAGAAAAGTAGATTTTGAAGAGATAAATAAGCTTAATAAAGAAATAGGATATTTAGGAGAAAAATTTGTCCTTGAAAGAGAAAAGAATATACTAGGATATCCTTTAAATGAAAAAGTTAGACATGTATCTGAAGAAGATGGTGATGGTGCAGGATATGATATATTATCATATACACCAGAAGGAGAAATACGCTTCCTGGAAGTTAAAACGACTACTGGAGGTAAGGAAACTGCATTCTATATAAGTGAAAATGAAAGATTATTTTTAGAAATATATAAAGAGGATGCTGAAATAGTAAGAGTATATAATTTTGATAAAGAAAAATGTATAGGAGAAGTATACAGAATATCAGGAAAAGATTTTTTAGAGCAAATAAGTTTGCAACCAATAACATATAAAGCTAAATTAAATAAGGAGAAGTCATAATATGAATAATTTGTCAGAGGAAAACTTAGTAGAATTTTTATTAGTTAAGCTGAGAGCAGAAAGAAGGGTTTCATTAAGTGAATTTAAAAGAGCTGTAAGAGCTGGTTTTTTATTAACTGAACATGATTTAAGTCCTTCTCCAAGTAGACCAAATGAACTAAGATATGAACAACGTTGTAGAAATTTAAAATGCCATAATAAATTTCCTAGACATATAATAGGATATGAAAATCAAGTGTTCTATCTTATAGAAGATAGTCGTATTGAAAATGAATTTTAAATATATATTATAACTATGAGAAGGCTAGATGAAGTAAAAATACTTTATCTAGCCTTATTTTAATTCGAAAACAAGGAGAAAGATACAATGATAATAAGCATTTGGAAAAAACAAGATTTAAGATTAGTAAAAGAACTACCACTAGGAGTAATATCTACAATAGAAGATACAATACAAATACTAGATGAAAACTACGGTACAGAAAGAACAGCAGAAGATTTAGGAGGATACATAGTTGTAATAGATAAAGCTGGAATAGAAGAATTAAAGCAACATCAACTAAAAGGAATAGTACCTGAATACATAGATGAGATAGAAGGAACTGATTACATTTCAGTTCTATTTTTGTGTTCGAGTGATTTTTCAATAGTTGTTATTTGTAAAAGAGAATTAAAAGATCTAATTGAAAAAATAGATTAGTAGAAGGAGATGATTACAATGGATAAAAAGAAAATACCTGCAAAAAGAGTTGGCATAGTTTCATTGAAGCTAGTAAAGGAGAATAGTGTTCTATATGAAACTAGAACCATAAGAAGTCCGTATGATGCTTACAAGCTAATAAAAAACTTTTTGATAGATAGTGATAGAGAAAAGTTTGTAGTAGTTTGTTTAGATGTAAAGAATCAACCTGTAAATATTTCTGTAGTTTCAATTGGTAGTGTAAGTTCTACAATAGTACATCCAAGAGAAGTTTTTAAAGTGGCTATGTTAAGCAATGCTTCAAAAATAATCTGCTTTCATAATCATCCATCAGGAAATCTAAAATGCAGTAAAGAAGATGAAAACATTACCAATAGATTGAAAGAGTGTGGAGAAATACTTGGAATAGAATTAGTAGACCACATAATAGTAGGAGATAACAATACATACTTTAGTTTTAAAGAAAATTGCATGATGTAGGAAGTCTTAGCTTAACAAAAATAGGCTAGGACTTTTTCTATGTTCCAAAAAGATCTAATAGTAATTTAGATTAAAACCCGAAATCCCGTAAGATTTTAAATAAAGAATAGAAATAATTAATATAACTAAAAAATAACGGGGTTTTGGGATTTTTACAAGAAATAAAATAAGGAACTTTTCAAGAGATAATTGCAAAGAAACTTTCTATAAAAATAGTTATTATTAGTTAAGTAAATGCAAAAGGAGGTGGAGTATGAAGATAGGGAGAAGTGATTTTAAAGGTATTTATGCAGAAATGTCTGAAATTCTAGGTGAAGAAATAGTAAAAATAATACATAAGCATTACAAAGGACAACAGGTTAATTTTCCTATGAAGTTATATTCAAATGAGTATGTAGAAAGATATATAATGGAAAATTACTCTAAAAAAAGTGTAAGAGATATATCTAGGGAGCTAGGCTATTCTGATAAATGGATACAAAGATTAATAAAAAAGCTTAATTTAAAATAATGTAAAAATTAATAATAGTTATTTTAATAGGAGAAGAATTATTGAAGCCGTTTAAGATTCAATATATAAAAGTAGTATAAAAAGCAATAAAAGACTTAGATAAAATAGAATTTAAAAATGTACAAATGAGGGAGTAGAGATTATGTTAGAGACAATATTTGGTTTACTTAAAGAATTTTCATTATTCATATCATTAATAATAGGTTTACCACTAGGTTATAAGATTATAAAGTGGCTAAGAAGTAACTTTGTTTTCTTTGGAACACCTACTGGATTAATATCAGCATTTGTAGCAGGAATACTTTTACCAGTAGCATTTATAAACATGACATTAGAAGGTGGCATAAATATAGTTGAAAAAAATGTAATTCAAATGACTAAACCTAAGTATATAAAATATTTGGAACTTGCAAGAGAGTCTGATGATGATATGGAAAAAATGGAGTACATTAAAAAGTCACTTAAGAAAGAGTACAATACAGATGCCTTAGAATATTCTAAAGAAGTTTTAATCTCAATTGCTATTGATGGTGAAGATTATGAAAAATATTTCGATGTTGTAAAACCTGAAATGAAAGAAGAGCATATAAATGTAATATATATGAGAATATACGAAAAACTAGCATACAAAGAATACTACAATAAGAACTATGATGTTAGTCTAGAATATTTAGAAAAAGCGAAAAAACTAGGAGGCAAAAAGAATGAGAATGACGAAGATGACATATATGTACTATTAGAAGAGAAACAAAATGAAATGGATCTTAATAGTTTATACGATGAATATAAGGACAAGTTAGATTCAATTCAAGATGAGGTAGATGGTTTAACTCATGATGGTTCAACATTAGAAATAGCATCTCAAGTATATAAAAAATGGGATGATATGTTAAATGAAATATATGGATTGCTTAAAGATAAATTACCGAGTGAAGATTTTGAAATACTTAAAGAAGAACAAATTCAATGGGTATCGGATAGAGATTCAGAAGAAGATGGAATAGAGTATGTAGATGATGAAGATTATACAGAAACATTAGCAACATTAACAAAAGAAAGATGTTATGAATTAATAGGAAGATATATGCAATAATTAGGAACTGTTTTAAATTGAAATATAAATAGATATTATAAAAGTGATGATATCTAGACTGATAGATAATCAACTTAAGGAACATAGATAGTAAGGTAGATGTGGTAAATAAAAATCATATCTACCTTTTTTAATTTGTAGAAAAGGAAGGAGAGAATAAAATGATAATCAAGATTTGGAAAGAGAAAGACTTAGAACTAGTAAGGGAATTACCTGAGAAAGTAAAAGAAACTATAAAAGAAAATGTACAGATTTTAGTAGAAGAGTACGGAGAAGAAAGAACAGAAAAAGACCTAGGTGGATACATAGCAGTAGTAGACGAAGAAGGTTTAAAAGAACTAAAAGAAAAAGTACTAAAAAATACAATACCAGAATACATAGATGAAATAGGAGGAGCTGACTACATATTAGCTCTATTTTTGTGTGGAAGTGACTTTGCAGTAGTAGTAATTTGTAATAAGAAACTAATAAACATAGTTGAAGAATAGAAAGGAAATACATAATGTTTACAAATGAAAGATACCTAACAAGAGAAGTAGCTGACCAAGTACCAATAAGCATACAAATACTAATGTGGGATTTGGTAGAGAAACTAGAAGAAAAAGACTACCTACAAATCTTTGAATTGACTCCAAAAGAAAGTGGAATAGTGGAAATAGTACATAAACAGGAGAACCCCGAAACCACGTCTAAATATAAAATAAAAAATACTGAGATAAAAAATAAAATGAAACTATACATAATTGATAATGGGGAATATAGCACTTTAATGTTCAGTCATGAGTTCTAGAAATAAGGAGATAAATAAAATGATAAAACATAAATCAACAATATTGAATCAACTATTCTATTCAGAAATGAAGGCTTTGGTAGATAAGTTTAATAAGATAAAAGAAAATGAAATACTTGAAATAGAAGAGATACTTAGACCTATAAAGGATGAAGATATTAAATCATACCTAATAAATAAACCTAAGAAACTATCAGAGATAATAAAAGAAAATAAGAAAATGAAGTTAAAACGTGGAGAGATAGAACTATTTGGTTTTGTAAATTCAGAAATAGAAGAAGTAGACATAAGTAAAGCTAAAGAATATTACGAAGAACTATTAGCTATTGATTACGTTGAAATAGGAGAATACATAATTTACAAAACAGGAATCTGCTTAAAAGAGTATGCTTACTCAGTATTTGAAAACAGATTAAGTGACGAATTTTGGGTAGAGAAGATGTTTTCAAAGGATGATGTGATAAACATGTGGGTTAATGAAATTACTAAGGAACAAGCTCTTGAAGAAATACTAGATAATACTGACTTAGAAGAAGCTTTAGAACTATACCCACAATATGCATTAAGCATAAATGGAATAGACTATAAATACTCACAAGTAGAAGAGTAAAAATGATTGAAAAAATGACGTGGAAACGTGGATGTAAAAAGTCTACGTTTCTATTCAATTGGAAACAAGAAGGAATAGAGAAAAACAAACTAAAAGGAGAAAAGAAAGATGAGTAAAAGAGTAGTGAAAACAACTGACTATTGCACAATACTTCAACAATCAATAATAGACAAAGGTACGTTTGCATATGGCGTAGAGAAAATAATAATAAATGAGGGTAACGGGGAAGAAGAGATAAGATGGGTATTTTTCAAAGATACTATGAGAGCTAAAAAGCAATTGATAGCAAGACCATTAGACCTACCAGAAGAAGATTTGCTGGAATTGATAAAAAAGTCAATAAAAGAAAAATTGTTTTCTAAGGAATTCATAGATGGGTTAAAAGACATACTTAGTAAGTGATGAAAAAGAAGAACTACTCCAAATGGCACTATAAAATCCATAAGAAGTAGTTCTATTAACTAATAATAAACTTAGTATTAATTTGTTATAAACTAGTAGTTAGCTTATTATTAATTAATTCAAATAACTTATTTTTTTGCTATTCTTTGAATAAATGAACTATTTGACTTCTTCTTCCAATTAATTAAATTTAAATAAAATGAATCAAGGGATTCTTCATTTAAGAATAATAATTTGATACAATCTTTACTTGTACAAATTTCTAAATATCCAAAGTTAGAGTTATCAATAGTATGTTGGTAATATTTGTGAAGTTTCTTTAATAAGTACTCAATATCATATTTAGATTTTGACTTAGTCTGCGAAGGATTAAACTTTAGTATGATACAATACAAATCGCAACTCATACCAACATCATCACCTTCATAATCAAAAGCAGGTGAACCAATTAATAAAGGTCTATAAACATCAAAGAATACTAAAGCTCTTACAATAGATGCTTCAATATCACTAATATCATATTTAAAATCAATGCTGTAAGTATTATCTTTAGATGGGTAAATGCCCAAACTCTTTAAGTCATCTCTTATTCTTGACTTAGAAACAAATCCAAATTTATCAGTAAAATCTTCATAATTACATAATTCAAAAACTTCATTAAATGTTAAAGGGTTATCTCTGTTAGATACCATTATTTTTTTCAAAAACGCTCTTCTTGAAGCTATTTCATCTTTACTAGCCATAAAAACCTCCTATATAAAATAAAGTATTTCTAAAGCAAAAGGCTACTATGTAACATTATATATTTTAAAAATAAAAATGTAAATCGTAAAATACTATGATGTAACGATTGATAAAAATGAAAAGTGAGATAGAAATGAAAAGACAAAATTGCAAAAATATAAAAATCAACTAAAATACTTATTGTGAGACAAAACAAACAAGAAAATTTTAGGAGGAATACAAAAATGCCTAGATTACAAAAAGTACAACAAACAACAAAAAAGGTATTTAAGAAGAAACAAGAACAAAAAACATTAGTTAGAAGATTAAGAAAGTTAGGGTTAGGTAGACATGAAGTAACAATAAAAAAAGCAGAGATAGTAAAAGAAAAAGAACATTTGATAAGGTTAACATTAGAGTCATTAGACGATGAAAGAAAAGGAATATTCATAATTCCTATGGATGGGTATGCAATGGATAGTTTAGTACATATTACCTATGGTGATGATGTTGAGGATGTATACTTAGAAGATTTAGAGGGACAAGATGTAGCAGTAGAAATAGTAAGGAATAAAAGATACTTAAATATAGATTACTTTGAAGCTTTAGAATCTCATGAAGATGTTGATTATGATGAGGAACAGGAAGAATTAGAACTTGACATAGACTTTAGTGATATTGAATCTGATAATGAAAATTTAGAAATTGATTACCTAGATGAATTAATGGAGGAATAAAGTACTATGAATAAAGATAATACAACACTTCTATTTGATGACGTATACCCATTGGAAGATGGTAATTACTACGATCATCCAGACCATGGAAGCATTAAATTTAGTCAACCAATTTGTGTGCTAGAAAAAACTAGAGACTTAGATACTGATGAGATGAGTTTAAAATTACAGTTTGATAGCTTTGGAAAAAATAAGTATATAATAGCGAAAAGAGATGAGTGTCTTGACATTAATTACTTAATGAGTATTCAAAAAATGGGATTGGATATTCATCCATTCAATAAGAATTTAGTATTAAAACACATATTAAATGAAGAAAGATTAGCTGAAACAATTAATAGTCATTCTAAAATTGGATTTGGAGAATATGAAGGAGATACTATCTATAAGTTACATGGATGTACAGGAATAGATAGTATCTACACTGGAAAATTTGATGTAGAGCCTAAAGGTAGCAAAGAAGAATGGTTACAAATGTTTGAGGAAGAGGTTCAAGGCAATTCATGCCTTGAGCTAACTATCTCAATATCACTATCTTCAATAGTAACAGGGTTCATAGGAGAAAAATACTCATTAGAAACATTGATAGTACATATACCTGGGAATAGTAGTACAGGAAAAACTACAGCTTTACGATTAGCTATATCAATGTTTGGTTCTCCTAAAATAAGCAATAATTCATTATTTTCAACATATAATACGACAGAAAATGCAATGTCGAATAGACTTGGAGGTACTAAAGGATTGACTTTTGCATTTGATGAGATATCCACAAGTAACATAAATAATTTTACGAAACTAATTTACACTCTATCGAGTGGAATAGACAAAGCAAGACTAAATAAAAATTCAGAATTAAGAGAGCAAGGAACTTGGCTTGGGACAATATTCTCTAATGGGGAGAAGTCAATATTAGGGTCTGCTAATAAAAATGCAGGTTTGCAAATAAGAGTAGTTGAATTAGAACAAGATTCGTGGACAAGTAGTGCAGACAATGCTGAAAAAATAAATGAAGTAGTTTCAAATAATTATGGTCATATAGCAATTGAATTTGCAGAATTTATAATAAATTTAGGAAGACAATATGTATGTGAACTCTATGAAAAAGATATTCAGATACTAAAAAAAGTAATGAAAAAACATAATGTAGAAGATGAGTTTACAAGTAGAAGGGCTAATAAACTAGCAATAATACTTTCGACAGCCAAGCTATTTCAAAAATATTTAAGTGAAGAATTAGAGCTAGATATAAATCTAAACATAAATGGAATGATAAAGATACTAATTGAATCAGAGAGAGAATCTATTAAGTCAAGGAACTTAGACAAATCAGCTTATGAACATATACGTCAATATGTCATAAATAACAAGCATAAATTTGAAACTAATTTCTCAGATAATAGAAAGAAGCACTATACTAACTCATCTGAATACAGTGAGCAACCTAGGTGGGAGATAATAGGAAAATTAACTAAGAAAAAGGATTATATAGAACTTGAAATGACACCTAATAAATTTGAAGTAATGTTGAAAGAAGGAGGATTTGAAGATAAGAAAGTAGTCTTAAAAGAATTGAAAAAGAAAGGAATACTTGATTGTGATAAAGATAGATATACTAGAAAAAGACTAGGGTTTGGAGGCATATCGACTTCTATGATAGTAGTTAAACTAGCTAGGAGTACAAAGAATGTTAAAACGGGGGAAATAACAAAACCCCGTTTAAAATAAAATAATAACCCAAATTACAAAATAAGATAGGGAGAATATAAAATGAACTACGAAATGATGAACATGTTAGCAATGAATGAACAAGAAGATGAGCAACAAGAATTTGATTGTTGGCTAGATAAAGCACAAAGAAGAGAAGAGCTAATAAACAAAATAGATTTAGATGAAATAAATATGATAGCAACATACTGGAAACCTACAGAAGCAGTTAGATGTCTATCGAATATTCTAACTGCAATAGTAAGAATAAAATGATAATAAAATAATGAAAGTGGAAACGTGAAAAGAAGAAACCACGTTTCCACGTGAAACCTGAAATAAATATAGAAATTTCTATTAGTACAATATAAATACATTAAATCTTAAAAGAATATATTAAAAAATAATGGAGGAATAAACATGGAAAACATACAAGAAATAATAACAGCAGATAAAATGAATGAAAGTGATTCAAATAAGAAAGGATATAATCAATTAAAAGTAATCAAACCGAAAACCATGAGTAATACTAGAGGAACTAAAAGTTCAAAAGGTGTATGTACAGTAATAAATTCTAGACAAAATGGTAAGAGATTAATCTTAGCGAAAGAAACTATGGATTATCTTAAAAATCCAACCAAAATTGAAGTTGGATTTACTCAAGACGGTATAGTAATAGCTGAGAAATTACCAGAGAATGGAGTTAGCTTTTCTATAAAGAAAAGTGGAAATAAAATGGTAATATATTCATCTGGATTAGTCAAAGAAATAACAGAATTATTCAATTTAGATTTTAGTAATAGAGTATCAATTACCTTTACTGAAGCAGAAGAATATGATGATTTAGATAATCCTATAGTTAAGATTAAGGCTATATAGTCATATATAAATGTAAGTAATTTATTTAAATTAGATAAAGGAGTATATAGTAGCTTAAAAGTGATATGTTATATCACATTGGTACCTTCACAGCCTAGAATATTGGCACTATCGGAATGTGGCTAGTGGAGGTACCAGTAGAAATAGATTAAGAAAGATAGGACTTAATAAACTACAATGGAGATCGATTAACTTTAAATTAAAACTAAAATAGATATTATTAATTTAGTGAAATAATATTGGAGGATACTAATGGATACATTTACAATAGAACAGATAAAAGCAGATGAAATAATAGAAATACTAAGTAACATAATACAAAAACAGCTAAATATAGAAGATAAAACATTTGGAGGTGAGGACAATGAAAGTAAGTAAAAGGGTTGCAATCTATTGTAGAGTATCAACAACTGAACAAGCTGAGGAAGGTTACAGTATAGATGAGCAAAATGTTAAGATAACTGAATATTGTAATAAGGAAGGACATGAAATTTACAAACTCTACGAAGATAGAGGGATAAGTGGAAAGAATATAACTAATAGACCTGGCATAAAACAACTACTACATGATGCTACTGAAAATAAGTTTGATTTAGTAATAGTTTGGAAGTTAAACAGGATAAGCAGAAAGCTTCTAGACATACTAAATATAGTAGAATTACTAGATAAACATAACATAGCATTTCGTTCACTAACTGAGAGTTTTGAAACAGAAACTCCATCAGGAAAACTTCAACTAAACATAATGGGAGCAATAGGAGAATTTGAAAGAGAAACTATTGCAGAAAATGTGAAAATGGGCATGATTTCTAGAAGCAGACAGGGGTCATGGAATGGTGGCATAGTACTAGGATATGATTCAGTAGAACTTCCTAATGAGGGTAAGAAAAGAAAGAATACAGTACTAAAAATAAATGAAAATGAAGCAAATACAGTAAGAAAGATATTTCAACTATACAGTCAAGGTCATGGATACAAAGCAATAGTAAATAAGATAAATAAAGAAGGATACAAGACAAAGAAAGGTAATCAATTTGCTGTTTCTACAGTAAAAACCATATTACAAAATCCCATATACATTGGGAAAATAAGATTCAATGTAAGACAAGATTGGGCAAAGAAAAGAAGACAAAAAATAAATGAAAATCCGATATTAGTAGAAGGACAACATGAACCAATAATTGACGTGGAAACGTGGAATAAAGTACAAGTAATCCTAAAAGAAAGAAGTAAGAAACATAATAAAGTGTATGATAGTGAACAACCTTTGACTGGAATACTAAAATGTCCAGCATGTGGAGCAAGTATGACTATAAGTAGATCAACTACTAAAAGAGCAGATGGAAGTAAGAGAGTGATAGAAACATACAGTTGTGGTAATTGGAAGAATAAAGGAACAGCAGTATGTAACTCTAACTCAATAAGAGTAGAAAAAGCAAATGCATATGTAATGAATAAGGTTTCAGAGCTAGTAAATGATGAATCAATACTAAGAAAAGTAGTTGATAACATAAATAAGAATAAATCTACTAAATTGAAACCTACATTGGATCAGATAGAACAAGTAAACAAAGAGATAAAAAAGCTAAGTATAAAGAAAGATAAGAACTTAGAACTATTTGAAGATGGAATACTTGCTAAAAGTGAGCTATCAACAAGAATTAAATCAATAAATGATGACATAGAGAAATTAAAATTGAGAGAACAAGAATTAAAGCAAGAGGTTGACATTGCAGAGGGAGAACCTGTGTCATATGAACTAGTTCGAGATGTAATGACTAGATTCAAAGAAGTGTTCCTAAGTATGGGAACAAGTCAACAAAGGAAACAATTGATACATTTGCTAATTTCTAAGATAACGATGAATAAGGAAAGAGAGATAGATAGCATAGAGATACAAATAAATAATGATGTGATAACATACTTAAAGAAGGATGGGTTGCCAAATAAAAAAGGTAACCCATCCTTTTTGCATTTATTTAGAATGAATAATATTAATTTAAAGATAGCTATTTAATATTAAGTAAGAAAAAAATGACAAAAAATAACAATTGAAAAATATATAATAATAAATATATAATAA
>NZ_JANKBY010000359.1:0-3286 GCF_024621905.1 Terrisporobacter muris | reverse complement strand
AGATAAAAATCATAAAAAATTTCAAAAAATGTATACTTTTTTATTTCTAGATGTTATAATAATTATCCTTTATATGTTTGTATCTATGTACATAACAAATTAATTAAAGGATTAAAATGGAAAGGATATTAAAACTTATGAATAATATACAATTACTAATAAAAAATGCATTTGAAGCACAGGATAATTGTTACACACCGTACTCTCATTTCAATGTTGGAGCAGCTTTACTTGGTAAGAATGGTAAAATATATCAAGGATGTAATATTGAAAATGCATCATATACTCCGACAAATTGTGCCGAAAGAACAGCCTTTTTTAAAGCAGTATCAGAAGGACAAAAAGAGTTTGATGCGATTGCCATAGTAGGAAATAAAGAAGGTGAAGTGGGGGAATTTTGCTCACCATGTGGAGTATGTAGACAAGTAATGATGGAGTTTTGTAATCCAAAAGAGTTTAAAATTTACTTAGCAAAAGATAGAAATAATCTTGATGATTATATAGAGTATACATTAGAAGAAATATTACCACTAGGATTTGGACCGGCTAACCTAAAATAGTCAATTGCTATGCAATTGACTATGGCGCCAACGATATGCCTTCGTTTCACTCAGGCAAATCCGTTGCTTAAAATAAATAACTTGTTGTTTATGGCGCCAACAATGCACCTTTACTTCACTGTAGGTAAATCTGTTGCTTAGAATAACTAAATTTACCATAAATAAGAGAAGGGGTTTATCCCTTTCTTTTTTTATGTTATAATATTGTCCATATTAAAATATAATATTAAGGAACTATACAGTTATAATTATATTTTATTCAAATTATTGAAAATACTAGGTTGTATTTTACATCTAGGACTTGTTCGAGATCCTCCAAGTATAAAAAACTAGGTTAGCTTATTTAGTGGCAGTATTTAAGTTAATCCTTAGATACGGCTTTTTTTGTGCAAAAAAGCGTATAGGATCTCCTTTAGAAAGATTAGGAGGAGATAAATATGGAAAAAAGAAAAGTAATAATTGACTGTGATCCAGGTATAGATGATTGCCTGGCAATACTTCTAGCATTAAATTCTAAAGAATTAGAAGTATTAGGACTTACAATCTGTAGTGGTAATGTACCAGCAGATCTTGGAGCAAAGAACGCTCTAAAAGCACTTCAAATATGTGAAAGACTAGATATACCAGTTTATGTGGGCGAAAAATTACCACTAAAAAGAGAACTTGTAACAGCACAAGATACTCATGGCGAAGATGGTATAGGAGAAAATTTCTATGAAGATGTAAATAAAGAAATATTAGAAGATGGAGTAGACTTTATTATTGATACATTAAAAAATAATGAAAAAGTATCTATAATAGCTCTGGGTCCAATGACGAATATTGCAAAAGCTTTAATGAAGGATAAAAAAGCATTCAATAATTTAGATGAATTTGTATCTATGGGTGGAGCCTTTAGAATACATGGAAACTGTTCACCAGTGGCAGAGTTTAATTATTGGGTAGATCCTGAAGGAGCTGATTATGTTTACCAAAACTTACCTAAAAAAATTCATATGATAGGCCTAGATGTAACTAGGAAAATAGTATTAACACCAAATATTATTGAGTTTATTAATAGACTTGATAAAGAAAAATCAAAATTTATAACAGAAATAACGAGATTTTATATAGATTTCCATTGGGAACAGGAACACATCATAGGATGTGTAATAAATGATCCTCTTGCAGTGGCATATTTCATTGATAGAAATTTATGTAAAGGCTTTGATTCTTATGTAGAAGTAGTACATGATGGAGTTGCTATGGGGCAATCCATAATAGATTCATTCAACTTCTACAAAAATAAACCAAACGCTCATGTTTTAACTGAGGTGGATGAAAAAGCTTTTATGAAAATGTTCTTAAAAAGAATATTTAATGGATATGAAAATGAAATAGATACAATTGAGGGGGTAATATAAATGAATAAGAGTATGAGTACAAGAAATTTAACTTTAATGGCAATGGGAATTTCTTTAAATATAATAGGAGCATTAATAGCTTTAACACTTAGACTGCCTATTTATTTGGACTCTATAGGAACCATATTAGTTGCTTGTTTATTAGGACCTAAATTTGCAGTAATGACTGGAGTATGTGGTAGTTTAGTAAGTGGGATGACTTTTGATCCATATTCATTGTATTTTGCACCAGTACAAATAAGTACAGGACTTCTTGCAGGATTAATGTATAAAAAAGGATTATTAAAAGGTAAGAAAACACCATTGGGAGTATTTATATTTACCATACCGACAAGTATTATAAGTGCCATAATAGCAGCATTTTTATTTGGAGGTGTGACATCTTCAGGTTCCTCTTATATAGTACAAATATTAAGTCATTTCAATGTGCCAATGGTAGTTAGTGTATTTATTACTCAAGTGTGTACAGATTATGCAGATAAATTTTTGGCTGTAGTTTTAGTAGCTTTAGGTGTGGCGGCACTTCCTAAAAGTTACAAATTATCATTTAAACAGAAGGTGAATAAACAACATGGATAGATATAGTGAAGTAACAAACAAAAACCAGCGTGAAATAGTACTACTTAAAGCTTTTCCATGTAAATGGGGCAAATGTAGTTTTTGTGATTATATATTAGACAATTCAAAAGATGAGGAAGAAATAAACAAATTAAACTTTGAGGTGTTAGATAACATAACTGGAAAATACAAAGTATTGGAAGTTATAAACTCAGGTAGTTGTTTTGAAATTCCTAAGGCCACTTTATTGAAAATAAAAGAAATAATCAAGGAAAAGAAAATAGAAAAACTATTCTTAGAAAGTCACTGGGTTTATAAAAAGAAAATTCAAGAAATGAGAGATTTCTTTGAAATACCTATAACATTTAAAATAGGTGTGGAGACTTTTGACTATGACTTTAGAAATGGATATCTTAACAAAAATGCTAAGTTTGAAAGTGTGGAAGAATTGAAAGAATACTTTGATTCACCTTGCATTATGGTGGGAATTAAAGGTCAAACTAAAGAAATGATAGATAGAGATATGGAAATAGTTCTTAATAATTTTGACCATGCTACTATAAATGTCTTTATTGATAATACATCAGAAGTTAAGAGAGATCAAGAGCTTGTAGATTGGTTTGAAGAAAAGTATAAGTTTTTAATAGATAATCCAAAGATTGAAGTATTGTTTAATAATACAGACTTCGGTGTGGGAGATTAATAAAATCGATAATATAGAAAACCATATTGATTATATAGTCAATATGGTTTTATTATATTTAT
>NZ_JANKBY010000358.1:0-3347 GCF_024621905.1 Terrisporobacter muris | reverse complement strand
AGAAAAATGCTTATTGGCTTATATATAAAAAGTATAAAATTTTGTACATAAATTAATAAAATAAAATTTCATAAAAAAAATGTAAAAAATTGCGGGAAAAAGCTTGCATAATATATTTTAGTATGCTAGTATACAAGTATAAATAAAACTTGTGCATGAATATCACAAACTTGGGAGGCAAAAAATGAAATTACCATTTAATATTGATTTAAGAAATAAAGTTGCAGTAGTAACTGGGGGAACAGGAGTATTATGTGGAGCTATGGCTGATGCATTAGCAGAATGTGGAGCTAAAGTAGCTATACTTGCTTTAAATCAAGAAGCATGTGATGCTAAAGCAGAATCTATAAAAGCTAAAGGTGGAACAGCTATAGGTATAGAAACTAATGTTTTAAATAAAGAGAGCATAAAAAATGCTCATGAAATAATATTAAAAGAATTTGGTCCATGTGACATATTAATAAATGGAGCTGGTGGAAACCATCCAAAAGGAACTACAACTAATGAATACTTACTACCAGAAGATTTAAATAATGAAGAATTAACTACTTTCTTTGATCTAGATGCAGAAGGTGTAAACTTTGTATTTAATTTAAACTTCTTGGGAACATTACTTCCATCTCAAGAGTTTTCAAAAGATATGATAAATAGAGAAGGTGCAACAATAATAAATATATCTTCAATGAATGCTTATACACCTTTAACTAAAATACCTGCATATTCAGGAGCTAAAGCTGCAGTAAGTAACTTTACTCAATGGTTAGCAGTACACATGTCAAAAGTTGGGATAAGAGTTAATGCAATAGCACCAGGATTCTTCGTAACAGCACAAAATGAAAAATTACTATTTAATGAAGATGGAACTCCAACGCCAAGAAGTGAAAAAATATTAAATAGCACTCCAATGGGAAGATTTGGTGAAGCTGATGAATTATTAGGTACATTATTATACTTAGTAGATAATAATGCATCAGGAT
This sequence comes from Terrisporobacter muris, assembly GCF_024621905.1. Taxonomy (NCBI): domain Bacteria; kingdom Bacillati; phylum Bacillota; class Clostridia; order Peptostreptococcales; family Peptostreptococcaceae; genus Terrisporobacter; species Terrisporobacter muris. The sequence goes on along the minus strand of NZ_JANKBY010000358.1, from coordinate 2,370 downwards.
TTGTTAATGGAATATGCATACCAGTTGATGGAGCGTTTTCAGCATATTCTGGAGTTTAATATATAAACAAGTATAGGGGGGCGTATATTATCATGTTAAATAAAATAAAAGAAGAAGGTATAGTAGCTGTAATAAGAGCGAAAAACCATGAAGAAGCCATAGGATATATAAATGCTTGTGTAAATGGTGGAGTGAAAGCCATAGAACTTACTTACACAATACCAAATGTAGTAGAATTAATTAAATATGTTTGTGAAAAATACGATGATGTACTAGTTGGTGTAGGAAGTGTATTAAATAGAAAAATGGCAAAGGATGCAATAGATGCAGGTGCTGCATATGTTGTAAGCCCAGGATTCTCTGATGAAGTAAATACTATTTGTCACGAAATGAATATATTATACTTACCAGGGTGTATGACAGTAACAGAAGTTATGAATGCCATGGACAAAGGGAATGCAATGATTAAACTATTCCCAGGTGAAGTATTTGGACCTAAATATGTTAAAGCAATAAAAGCACCAATACCTAATGTTGAAATTATGCCAACAGGAGGTGTATCCATAGATAATATTGATCAGTGGTTTGAAATGGGAGTTTCGTGTGTAGGAGTAGGAAGCTCATTATTAGGAGCAGGCTCTTTAGAAGATATAGAAAATTTAGCTAAAGAGTTTAAAAGTAAAATTGCAAACATTAGAAAATAGTCAAAATGATGTGGTATTGGCCTTTGGAGAAGTTATGCTTAGGCTTACTCCTACAAACTTCCAAAGAGTCATACAAGCAGAGGAATTTGATGCAACTTATGCTGGTGGAGAAGCTAATGTTGTTTGTAGTTTGAGTATGTTCGGTCATAACACTAAGCTAATTACTAAATTACCAGAGAATGTTTTAGGAGATAAGGTAATAAGGGCGATGAACAGCTTTGGTGTAGATACTAAGGATATTCTAAGGGGCAAAGGAAGGCTGGGAATATATTTCTTAGAACAAGGCTTTGGTGTAAGAAATTCAAATGTAATATATGACAGAGAATATTCATCAATATCTATGGCAACAAAAGAGGAATTTGATTTTGATAAAATATTAAAAGGTGTGAAAATGATACATGTATCAGGAGTAACACCAGCCCTAAGTTCCAACTTGTATGAAATTTCTGTTGAACTTATAAAGGCTGCTAGCCAACGTGGTATACTAGTATCTTATGATTCGAATTATAGATCAAAATTATGGTCATTAGAAGATGCTAGAAAATTCATGTTAGAAGTATTACCTTTTGTTGATATAGTATTTTTAGGTATATTAGATTTTATTAATATATTAGAATATAAGGTTTCAGAAGAAAAGAATTTGGAAGCTAAATTAAATACTTTATATAATGAATTATTTGAAAAGTATCCAAACCTTAAATTTGCCGCATGTACAAAGAGAACTGTTAAGTCTGTAAATAATAATTCTTTAAAAGGATTCTTCTTTGACGGTAAAAAGCTAACTTCGTCTAGAACTCATCATATTGACATACTAGACAGAGTTGGTGGAGGAGATGCCTTCACAGCAGGGATTCTACATGGGATTTTAACTAATATGGATAGTAGTCAGATTGCAGAATTTGCTACTTGTGCAAGTGCTTTGAAGCATAGTATAAAAGGTGATATAAATATGGTTGATTTAGAACAAGTTGAAGTTCTTATGAATTGTGGAATAGAAAATATAAATAGATAAGTATATAAGTAGAGGGTATATAGAATTATTAGGAGGAAAGTCAATCATGGAAATGACATTTAGATGGTATGGACAAGATGACCCTGTGAAAATAGAGTACATCCGTCAAATACCAGGAATGAAAGGAATAGTAACGGCTATATATGATATACCAGTAGGAGAAGTATGGCCATTAGATAGAATATTAGAATTAAAGAAAACAGTTGAAGATGCTGGATTAGAACTTTCAGTAATAGAAAGTGTTCCAGTACACGAAGATATAAAATTAGGTCTTCCAACAAGAGACAAATATATAGCAAATTACTGTGAAACTATAAGAAATTTAAGTAAAGCAGGAATAAAAACTATATGTTATAACTTTATGCCAGTATTTGACTGGACTAGATCTGATTTAGAATATGAACTAGAAGATGGATCAACTTGTTTAATATATGATGAAGAAAAAGTAGCAAAAATGGATCCAGCATTAGGTGAGTTAGAATTACCAGGATGGGATACATCATATGGTGAAGGTGGACTTGGAGCTTTACTTGATCAATATAAAGATATAGATGAAGAGAAACTTTGGGAAAACTTAGAGTACTTCATAAAAGGAATAATGCCAACAGCTGAAGAGGAAGAAGTTAAAATGGCAATACATCCAGATGATCCACC
>NZ_JANKBY010000357.1:0-3348 GCF_024621905.1 Terrisporobacter muris | reverse complement strand
ATCTAAAAATGATTTCTTTTGAAATCATTTTACGTTATATCAGTTGCTACTTCAGTTATATTTTCAACTTCTAAATCTTCATTAAATAAATCTATTATATTATCTATTTCTTCTTCATATTCTTTTTGGTTTAATTTATATAAAAGAGCATCATCTAACAATTCCTTCATATCTAGATACAAATTATCTAGCACATAAAAATATCCCTCTTTTATATCTTTTAGTTTATCTAATGATTCTAGTTTTTTGCTTATATCTCGAACTATATCTATATCATGGACATTTATTTCTTTTATAGATGTTAAATAAGTTTTTATAGTTTTAATTACTTCTAATGATATACAAAAAATATCAAACTCCCCACTTTGGTTATATAAATATTGTCTATATTCTTCAAATCTATTTTCTAAATCTTCATTCAAAGTAATAAAAGGTGGTTTTAAAAAGTCATGTATTATTAATAAATTTCTTATTTTATCATTTTCTTCTAAAACTTTATCTAGTATATATAAATTATAAGCATCGTATAATGGATCATGAGCATCACCACAAAACTTTACATTTGCATATTCTAAAAGATTTTTTAGAGATACATAGTTCATACATTTAATTCCATAATTTATATACTTATCTTTAATATCCACAAATAGTTCTCTTATATTACTTAGAAATCTAGGATGATTATTTTTTTGAGAACTTAGTCTATCAGTATAATTAAAACACGTTAAATCTAAATTTCCAAATGTGTAAATACCTTCAATATCTGTATATATGCCAAGCCATGATTTAAAATCTCTCATCACACTTTCATAAGTTGGCGCAGTTTGTAAATCTTCTGTTGTTATATGTGTAAGTTCCTCAATATGCGGAAAAACCTCTTGACTAGTAACTGGTTTGATTAAAGATTTGAATTTATCTATTTTCCCACTTTTAGTATCATATTTAATGGCTCCAATTGCTATAATTTCTGCTTTAAAGCTCTCCCTCTTACTTTTGGAACTTGGCATATTCATTTCAAAATCCATGTAAATCTTCTTCAAAATAATTCCCCTCTCTTTATAGCTATAATTATATTTTATCATAATTAACATAAAGAAAAACCGTTGAATTATTATTTCAACGGTTATTTTGTATTTTATTCTTCATTTTCAAATTTATCTAAGAAAGAGTGTTTTTTCCCATCTTGTTCCCAGCCTAAAACTGAGTCTAAATATACATTTTGTGCCGATCTAAATATTGATTTTTCAACCTCTTGGAAGTTATCTCCTAGAGATTTAATTAAATCTTTTATTTCATACCTTTTATTTCCTGTCTTTTTAGCTGCAACCATACAAGCACAGTTTAGAGGCCAGATACCACTATTTTGTATGAATTTTATAATACTTTCTTCTCTTATATAATAAAGAGGTCTTATTATTTGTATTCCATCAAAGTTTGTTGAATTAAGTTTTGGAAGCATTGTTTTAAAGTTTCCAGCACACAATAAATTAAGCATAGTTGTTTCTATAACATCATCAAAATGGTGACCTAAAGCTAATTTATTACACCCTAATTCTTCAGCTTTATTATATAAAGCTCCTCTTCTCATTCTTGCACACATATAGCAAGGGTAATCACTTGCTATTTCATCTGCTACTTCAAATATATTTGCATCGAATAATTTTATTGGTATTTCTAAATACTCACAGTTATCTATTAATAATTGTCTTATATCTTTGTGATATCCTGGGTCCATTGCTATAAATTCTAGTTCAAAGTTTACCTGTCCATGTCTTTTTAATTCTTGGAACATTTTCGCCATAAGTAAACTATCTTTTCCACCAGATATTGCTACAGCAATTTTATCTCCTTCTTCAACTAATTTATAATCTTTTATTGCTTTTATAAATTTAGACCAAGTGTATTTTCTATATTTTTTTAATATACTTTTTTCGATTTCTTTTAAAGGTTTACGCTCGTCAAAAGGTACTATTATTTGACAGCCATTTCCTGCTAATTCACTCATCTTTTCACCTCATATTCTCTACATATCTATGCATAAATTTAATTTTATCATATTTCATAGGTTTTATACAAGCAAGCACTCACGATTTCGAATAATTTGAATAGTATAGAATTAAGATAGAAATATCTAATTCAACAAGGAGGTTTTGACAATATGGAAAATACATCTCGAGGAGTGTCACAAAACTGTGGCTGCTGTTTAGTAAGACCATATGTGAATGATCAAGTGCTAACAAAAATATATAATCTTGAATGTGCATTAAAATATGGAACAATTTTTCCAGAATTAAACTTATATGATTCTGAAATGTACAACCCAGCATTATATTCATCACCTAGAAAAAGAGTAGGAGGTAGAAAATAATGGCTAGTATGAGCAGAGGAGAACAAATAGTAAAAATTCAAGAACTATGCTTTGCATGCGTAGATTTAAATTTGTATTTAGATAATCATCCAGAAGATAAAAATGCTGTATGTTTATATAACTCTCTTGGGCAACAGTTTGAGCAAGCAGTTAAAGCTTATGAAAAAAAATACGGACCTTTGATGAACTTTGGTCATAGTAGCAGCGCTTGTCCTTTCCAATGGGTTGACGATCCTTGGCCATGGCAAAAAGAATATTATGAATAGATAAAAAAATAGGGGGATTTAAATATATGTGGATATATGAAAAAACATTACAATTTCCAGTTGTTTTAAGATGTAAAGATTTAAGAATGGCTAAACTTATAATGACTCAACTTGGTGGCCCAAATGGAGAGATGGCTGCTGCACTTAGATATTTACAACAAAGATATACAATGCCTACTGGAAAAACAAAAGGGCTATTAACAGATATTGGTACAGAAGAATTAGCTCATGTTGAGGTAATATCCTCTATGCTTTATCAATTAACTGAGGATGCAACACCAGAAGAAATGAAAGCATGTGGATTAGGGCCAAACTTTGCCCAATTTGGACATGGCTTGCAACCAAGCGATGCAAATGGTTCTCCTTTTACAACTTCTTATATTAATGTATTTGGAGATTCTATAACTAACTTGCACGAGGATATGGCAGCTGAGCAAAAAGCACTTGCTACTTATTATCAATTAATCAATCTTACTGATGATGTTGATATAATTGCTGTTTTAAGATTTTTAGCAGAAAGAGAAATCGTTCATTATCAAAGATTTGGGGAGGCTTTGATGGATGTTTATGATTATACCGATTGTAAGAAAATATTTTAATATTTAAAAATATATTTAAAAAGGTTGCAGGTAAATAGAGTGTTAAATTTTTTACCTGCAACCTTTTATATTTTATTTAGATCAAAATTTACATTTTTGATAGTGCTTTTATTTT
>NZ_JANKBY010000356.1:0-3354 GCF_024621905.1 Terrisporobacter muris | reverse complement strand
AAATACAGGAGAAAAAGATGGATAAAAACACAGTAAAAAAGTATACGAAGGAAATATCCATAATATTAATAGGAAATATATTCTTGGGAATAGCTTGTTCAAAGTGGATGGTTCCCAATGAAATAATAAATGGTGGTGTGACTAGTATATCTATGATATTAAATAAAATGCTTTCAGTGCCACTTTTATATTTAACTAATGGATTAACTTTATTATTATTAATAATTTGCTATATATTCTTAGGTAAAGACAATTTTTCAAAATCCATATTTAGTAGCGTATTTTATTCCATGTCATTTTCATTATTTTACTCTTTACCTTTTTCATTGCATGTAAATGTAGTCTTGGATTTAATATTAGCAGCCATATTTATAGGAATAGGATATTATTACTGTAGTATAGTAAATGCATCAACAGTGGGAGTAGATGTTATAGCTTTGATTATTCATAAGAAAATAATAATATAAATATAGCTAAATCAATAAGTAAGATTAACATAGTAGTATTGTTTATTGGATTAATCGTATATGGAGTAAAATCAGTGATTATAGGTATGATTTTTACATTTGTATACTCTAAAATTTTGGATTATCTATTAAAAGAAAATCTTTTAAAAATTAAAAAAATAGCATAATAAGTGTAAATAAATTTCGGGTATCTAGTTAAAAACTAGGTACCTTTTTAATTTTAATAAGTACACATGAGATTTAATAAATTAGGCCATATTAAAAATATTAATAATATTTTCGTATAGGAGATACAATGATGAAATTTAATATATACAAGTTAAGGAAACAATTTGCTAAAAATAAAGCAAGTTTTGAAGATATACATGAAAATATATTAGAAGGAATGGATGTACATGGATCTAATTTAATTATATTAATGTGTGCAATTATTATTGCTTCCGTTGGCTTAAATATGAACTCTGTAGCAGTAATTATAGGAGCTATGTTAATTTCTCCTTTGATGGGATATATTATAGGAATTGGATATGGAGTTGGTACTTATAATATAAAACTTTTGAAATAATCATTTAAAATACTAGGAATTGCCATAGCTATTAGTATAGTAATATCTACTTTATATTTTTGGATTTCTCCCATAAATACAGCAGGAAGTGAGATTTTAGCCAGAACAAAACCTACTATATGGGATGTAATAATTGCACTTGTAGGTGGAATAGCAGGAATGATTGGGATTACTCGTGATAAAAGTAGCAATGTAATTCCAGGTGTTGTCATAGCCACAGCACTTATGCCACCCCTTTGTACAGTAGGATATGGTTTTGCAACAAGAAAAGCAAGTATATTCTTAGGTGCAGGCTATTTATTTTTTATTAATGGATTTTTCATAGCTATTGCAACACTTTTAGTCAATAAGTTACTGGGGATTCCTAGTAAAAATAAAGATTTTAATGAAGAAAAAAGAATTAAAAAATTCATTATAGTTTAATATATTATAGTTATAATACCTAGTATGATTTCTGCTATAGGTTTTATTAAAAATACCATAGATGAAACAAATTTAAATTCTTTTATAGATGAAGAATTAAAAAATCAATATGTGATTAGTAAGGATATAGATGAAAAAGATGATATTATAATACTAGTTACTTTGGGAGAAACAATAACTAAGCCTCAATTACAATTATTGAATAAAAAACTATCTGATTATAACTTAGGTCATAAAAAATTAGTTATTAAGCAAGAAGAAAATAATATTTCAGTTTTAGAGCAATATATGGATAGTATAAAAAGTAATCAAAGCAATATTAGAAGTAATTATAAATCAACAACAAGTGAAGATATTTTTAATGCGAAAGATATATTTGAAGAATTAAAATCCATATATCATGAGATAAGTAAAATTTATATGGGCTATTTGGATGAATCATAAGAAAGTAAAAATGATTCTAATAAAAGTGTGCCGATTATTGTAGTTTATAGCAATGATAAAACTTTTGAAAAAATAAAGAAAAAATTAAAGATTGGTTTAAAGCAAGGAGAAACTCTAATGATGTAAGTGTATTTATAGAAATTATTAGTCAATAAATTTTAGATTAAATTATATGAAATAAGATAAAAGGAGATATTTCAATGACAAAGAAAAAAAGTAAAAAATATAAAGAAAAGAAATTGGAGTATAGAATAATGGGCGACGCATTCTTAGGCGAATTATCAAATATATCAGGAGAAGAAGATAGTTCTTTACAAAACCTAATAATTTCTATGGAATCAAAGAAAATACAAAAATCATTAAAGAATAATAAGTAAAGTATAGGAGATAAACAAATGTCAAAAGTAGCAAAAGCTGCCATAGGACTTATGGCGGCAACTTTAGTAGCAAAAATGTTAGGTTTTGGTAGAGAATTAACTTTAGCAGCATATTATGGAGCATCATCAACAAGCGATGCATTCTTAGTTGCTATGAATATTCCAGCAGTTATATTTACTGCAGTGGGAACATCTTTGGGAACAGCATTTATACCATTATTTTGTGAAGTAAAATCAAAAGATGGAGACAGTGCATCAGTAAAATATACAAATAATATTTTCAATGTGGTTGTTTTAATATGTTTAATATTTGCAATTGTAGGAGCTTTTTTTGCACCACAAATAGTAAAATTATTTGCCCTAGGATTTAAGGGAGAGACAATGGAAAAAGCAATTTATTTCACAAGAATAATGTTGCTGGGTATTCCTTTTTTGGGAATAAGTTACATAATGATGGCTTATTTGCAAGTAAAAGAAAACTTTATAATTCCAGGACTTATGCCCATACCATATAATCTTTGTATAATAATATCAATAATTTTAAGTGTAAAAACATCACCATATATACTACCTTTTGGAGCACTTATAGGGCTTTTAGGACAATTTTTATTTCAACTTCCTTTTGCCATGAAAAGAGGTTATAAATATCAACCAATTTTAAATTTTAAGGATGAATATCTTAAAAAGATGCTTTGGCTTGTGGGACCAGTTCTTATTGGTGTAGCAGTAAACCAAATAAATACAATAGTTGATAGGACAATAGCATCTACTTTAGTTGAAGGAAGTATATCAGCACTAAACTATGCAAACAAACTAAATCAATTTGTAATGGGGATGTTTATAGTATCAATTTCATCTGTTGTTTATCCCATGCTTTCAAGATTATCAACAGAAAATAATAAGGTGGAATTTAATAAATCTATAATAACAGCTATAAATACAGTTATTTTATGGCTCAAGCTGGTAGAGCTTAGTTAATATAAGGTTTAAAATAAATGGAGGTGTAACAATGATGGGGATTATTATTGTAGTAGTTGCAGGAGTTGTAATAATATGGGGTGCTGCGACATATAACAAA
>NZ_JANKBY010000355.1:0-3416 GCF_024621905.1 Terrisporobacter muris | reverse complement strand
AAAAATTATTTTATAAGTTTTTTTAACTGGAGTTTTTTATTATTGATTTTAAAACAAATTATATAATAAGTTTTAACTAGTGAAGTGATTAATAGTACGCCCATTGCGATTGAAGCACTTACAAAGAGTGAGTTAGTACCAATTGACATAGCATTTGTATAATTTCCTTCAACTAGAGATAACATAGTATTATAAAGTCCTAACCCTGGTATTAAAGGTAAAATACCTGGTATAACAAATATAATAGCGGGATACTTCATTTTTCTAGCTAATATTTCACTAAGAAGTGAAATTAGTGCAGCTGCAAAGAAGTTTGCTAAAATAGCATTACCAGAGAAATTAAATAATATGATATAAACAGTCCATCCTATTCCACCAATAATTCCAGCAGGAATTAAAGATTTTATAGGAGAGTTAAAGAATATTGAAAATCCTATAGTAGCTAAAGATGAAAAAAAGAAACTCTCTAATAAATTAAATAAACTCATTCAACTAACCTCCAAATCTAACAGTTAAGTCAAGTACAACACCCACGCCTACAGCAATAGCAGCTGATATCAAGCATGATTCAACGATTCTAGATACACCGGCGATTAAATTACCAGAAATTAAATCTCTCAGTCCTTTAATAAAGGCAACTCCAGGTAAAAGTGGCATTATAGAACCAACTATCAGAGAGGTAGAATTTTCAATTACATTATATTGAACTAATAAATTACCTAAAACAGCTATGGAAAATGAACTTATAAGCGTTGCAAAAAATGGTATTTGATTAAGTTTTAACGTTTTATTATAAATGATAACTCCTATGGTAGCTATAATTAATGTAAGTACAAAGTCTAAAACACTAGTACCACCAATTAAATAAGCAAATGATGCAGAAGCCATGGCTGTACCAATAAAATATACAAATTGATTATAATCCTTTACTGCATCAACTTCTCTCAATCTACCGATGGCCTCCAATGGATCAATATCTTCATTTTGAACAAAATCTCTAGAGATGTTGTTTAACCTATCTATCTTAGTAAGGTTAATTGTTCTTCTAGATATAGTTTTCATAAAAGTAAGACCATCAAATTTCTCGTCTGATATTATTACACAAGTTGGTGTAGTAAAAACATTGACATGTTTGAATCCTCTTGATTTACAAACCCTAAGTACGCTATCTTCAACTCTAGCAGTTTCTGCACCGTTGATAAGCATTTGCTCTCCTAATAGCAAGGCGAATCTTAAGATTTCTTTTTTATAGCTAACTTGAAATTCCCTTTTCATAAAGTCCCCCTATTAATATAATGATAAAAAGATTATAGCAAAAATAATTTGAAATAGTTATATCATTTGTACTTTTATTGGAAATTTTTATTCCAACCATAAATTATATTCTGAAACAAATAAAATATTCCCTCTTTTTAGTATGGTATTGTATATTTTTAAATAAAAAATAACAAATTTCATTATGTAATTATGATAGAAAATGTAAATTTGTAGTATTGAGTGGAAGTATGCCCTATGAACACTTTATTTTAATAAACCATATAATGTTATTATCTTATCGTGGAAAAGGGGAAATTTATTATGGTTTTGACAGGCGCACATTACATCTATATCATTTTCATGGTAATAATCTTAATTACTATGATTTTGAAGAAAGAAAGCGTAGTACCTTGTGTACTAGGCATATTTTTCCTAGGACTATTCTTTACGAAAAACTTTGTAGGAGCACTTAATGGAGTTTTTAACTCTTTTGTTGTAGCACTAAATGAACTTGGTGGGATAATACTAATTATAGGAATTATGGTAGCTTTATCTAAAGCACTAGAAGAAAATCATGCCATAGATTTTATGGTAAAGCCATTTGCAAAAGTAATAAAAAGCCCTACAACTGCATTCTTTGTTTCAGGAATTGCGATGTTAGTAATGTCATGGTTCTTCTGGCCATCTCCAGCATGTGCTTTAATAGGTGCAATATTTTTACCAATAGCAATTCGTTCAGGGTTGCCAGCTATGGGGTTAGCTGTAGCAATAAACTTATTTGGTCATGGATTAGCCCTATCAACTGATTTCGTGATTCAAGGAGCACCCAGTATAACAGCGGGTGCAGCAGGTATACCAGTACAATCAGTTATAATTGAAGGTATGCCACTATATTGGACAATGGCAATAGTAACAATATCAGTAGCATTTTATATGTTAAGAAGAGATATAAAGAGGGGAATGTTTGAACAGGAATTAGCATTAGCTAGAGAATCAGACGTGGAATTAAAAGAAGTAGGACCAAAAGCAAAACTTTCTGTATTTATTGTTGCAATAGCATTTATATTAGATATAGTTGGAATGTATGTATTTGATTTAAAAGGTGGAGATGCAACAGCTTTGCTTGGTGGAACATCAGTAGCATTACTAGTTTTTGTAAATGCATTAAGTAGCCCGACGGAATGTTTAGATAAAGTTTCTCAACATATAATTCATGGATTTGGATTTGCTATAAGTATATTTGCCGTAATCATACCAATAGCTGCGTTCTTCTATTTAGGAGATTCATCAGTAACAACAGTATTCGGAGATGTTTTGACAAAAGGATCTCAAGGATTGTTATCAGATATAGGGATAGCATTATCGAATGCAGTACCATTTAATAAGGTTGCAGCAGCAGGAATTGAAACAGTTGTTGGTGGTATTACAGGGCTTGATGGTTCTGGATTTTCAGGTATGTCACTAGCTGGATCATTGGCTCTAGTATTTGGAAATGCAATTCATGCAAATGTAGCTATTCTTACAGCATTAGGTCAGATAGCAGCTATTTGGGTAGGGGGCGGATGTTTAGTTCCTTGGTCATTAGTTGCAGCAGCAGCTATTTGTGGAGTTAGTCCAATAGAGTTGGGGAAAAGAAACTTTATACCTATTATGATAGGGTTTGTAGTAACAACCATATTGGCTATATTCTTATTATAATTAAAGTGATATGATTAATTTATAAAATAAATTGATATAAAGAGGCTATAGAATTTTAATTCTATAGTCTTTTTATGTTTATGATAATATAATAAAATTAGTAATTAAATATATAGAAGTTTATTTTATAAATGTAAGAATTTACAAGTAATAATTATTTGGGAAAAATAAATAATAAAAATATAAAAGAATATTGACAATATATTTTAATGATGATAAACTTATACTTGTCTTGGAAAAAAGACAAAACACTTAATAACTTGTGGAAAAAAGAAAGTAAAAAAGTGTTGACAAATAAAAACAACTTTGATAAACTTAAGAAGTTGAAACGAACAAAGAACTTTGAAAATTAAACAGTAGGTTAACAATAAATTAATTCTTTAAGAATTAAACTGAAACAACAAACAAACCAAGCCAGATATTCAGATAATGATTAGTCTGAGCAATGGACAACTTTTTTA
>NZ_JANKBY010000354.1:0-3436 GCF_024621905.1 Terrisporobacter muris | reverse complement strand
TCTAAAATACCATCAAAAATATAATTTAAAAGAGCAGATTTATAAATTATAATTTTTAATTTCATATTTTGTAGGCATACATTCATCATGGAAAATACTTTATTTAAATTATCAGAGGATAAATTATTATCATGTCTAATTTTACTTAGTATATCTTCAGGAATACCTATAGAATGCATATTTTTAAATATTAGTTTGATATGATTTTGCATTACAAAATTAATTAAATATTTTTGATCCATTAATTCTTGTCCAGATTTTATTTCATAAAGCTGTACTTTACTACTTAAATAATTATTGTAATGATTGTATAAATTATTTATAGTTTCTAAATCTCTAGAAACAGAATTTATATTTAAATTACAGTTATTATCATTTATATACATGACAGATAAACAATTTTTCACAAGTATCATGTTAAAATTTTCATTGTTATTACTATAAAGATTGTAAGTTATATTAGAATTTGAATTTAGATATAGAAGGATTATTTTACAATACTCATTTATATCTTTCTTCATTTCATCTAAATTAATCAGCTGATGTATATATACTTTTTTACTATTAAACACAAAATCTTTATTCTTAGAGATTTCTGATACAGATTTTTTGCTGGAATATCTTTTAATATCATGGGTTATTATTATATGAATATCCTTTTCCTTTGATTTATTACAATAGTTTTTTAAGTTTTCAAAAATCCATTTATCTATATCATTATTCCCTAACATGGTACAAGAATTATTATTATTTATTATATAATCTTTGTTTTTATTAAGTTTTTGTGATTCATAGGAATCGTATAGATAACGAGATAACTCGTTTTTTACACTTTCTTTACTATTATTAATTAACTCAAAGTCATAACATAGTTGTCTTAATGAACTTTCATTTATATTATCCATAAAAAATTGACAAATACCATCTATAATTTCAGTAATATTTTTTTGAGACGGTAGTTTACTGCCATTTATCCATTTACTAATGTATGTTACATCATATCCTAAATAATTTGCCAATCTAAAGTTTTTTTCACAGGTTATATCCAATAATTTATGAATTATCTCACCAAAGTTATTTGTCATAGTTTATTCTCCTAAATAAGTCGTTATATGTATTATATCAAATTAAATATATAATAAAATAAATTAGTCAATATTTGTCAATATTAGTCAACTATCATCTATTGATGTAGTGTTTTTATAAAGATATAATCTAAATATAAATTGTTAAAAAAATAACATGTATTTAATTAAGGAATCATCATTAGATTAAATAGAAAGTGATGATAGTAAATTTATGACAGGAACGATAATAAATGTTGATGGTGGTTTAGTATTTTAAGGAGGCAAGTATTTATGATATGTACAAAATTATTTTCACCAGGTAAAATAGGTTCTATGGATCTAAAAAATAGAGTTATATTACCTGCTATGGGTTCAGAAATGACTATAAATGGAGGAGAACCTTCAGATAAATTAATAGATTATCATGTGGCTAGAGTTAAAGGTGGATGTGGACTTAATATAGTTGAAATAGCAGCAATTCATCCAAGTACAAAAAATCCAATGGACTTAGGAATATACGATGATTCATTTATACCAGGGTTGAAAAGACTAGCAGATGCTATAAGAGAAGCTGGTGGAAAATCGGCTATACAAATATGGCATGGTGGACGTGTAGTTCGTAATCCAATAGATGGATACGATATAGTTGCTCCATCTGCAATAAAATCTCCTTATAGTGCAAAAGCGCCAAGAGAACTTACTATAGATGAAATATATGAATTAATAGAAGCTTATGGAGATGCTTGTTTAAGAGCAAAAAGGGCTGGATTTGATTCTGTTGAATTACATGGAGCTCATGGGTACTTATTAGCAGAATTTATGAGTAAAACTTGCAATAAGAGAACTGACGAGTTTGGTGGCTCATTTGAAAATAGAATAAAATTCCCACTTATGGTTATAGAAAATGTACGTAAAAAAGTAGGAGAAGATTTCCCTATTATATATAGAATAAGTGGTAGCGAATTCTGTGAAGATGGAATTACTGTTGAGGATGTAATAGAGTTTGCAAAGCTTGCTGAGAAGGCTGGAATAGATGCATTACATGTGTCTGCGGGAACTACTGCAACACTTGAATATGTAGTACCACCAATAGATTTTAAACAAGGGTTCAATGTGGAAAATGCTTATAAAATAAAACAGCATATAAATATACCTGTTATAACTGTTGGTAGAATAAATGATCCTATATTTGCAGAAAAAATATTAGATGATGAAAAAGCAGATTTCGTAGGAATAGGTAGAGCTCAATTGGCAGATGCTGAGTTCTGTAATAAGGCAAAAGAAAATAGATTTGATGAAATAATTAAATGTATAGGATGTAACCAAGGATGTTTTGATATGTATCTTGTTCCAAATCAAGATATAAGTTGTATGAGAAACCCTTCTTGTTCAAGAGAAAGAGAATATAAAATAAAATCTTGTGAAACACCTAAAAAAGTTCTTGTAATAGGTGGAGGGCCAGGTGGTGTTGAAGCTGCAAAAGTGGCAAAATTACGTGGTCATGACGTTACTCTATGTGAAAAAACTAACTCAATAGGTGGTCAGTTTAAAATAGCAGGGCTGGCTCCTAGAAAAGAAGAATTTGCATTAGCTGCAGATAACATGGAAGCTACACTTAAAAAAGTTGGAGTAAAGGTACTTAAATTAACAGAAGTTAATAAAGACTTCATAAAAGAATTTGCACCAGATGAAATAGTACTAGCTACGGGAGCTAACCAATTTGTACCTCCTATAAAAGGTGTAGAAGGTGACAATGTTGTACTTGCTTGGGACGTATTAAAAGGTGAAAGTACAGTTGGTAAAAATGTAGTTATTATAGGTGGAGGTCTTGTTGGTTTAGAAGTTGCAGAGACTTTAGCTGAAGAAAATAAAAATGTTACTGTTATTGAAATGCTAGACAGAGTAGGTAATGGTATAGGATGGTTAAGAGGTATATGTGTTCATAAGAATATATATAAATTAGGAATAAAAACTTTAACTAGTACAAAATGTTTAGAAATAAATGAAGCTAGTGTTTTAGTTGAAAAAGATGGAGAATCTAGCTTAATAGAAGGTATAGATTCAGTAGTTATAGCTATTGGATCTAGAGCAAATAATTCTTTAGAAGAATTTATAAAATCTACTAATATACCATATCATGTTATTGGTGATGCAGTAAAACCAAGACGTGCACTTGATGCAATATGGGAAGCAGCAAGTGTTGCTAGAGAAATATAATTAAAAAAACATCAGCATAAGTGATTGTGAACTGCACCCTTCATGTGGAACAATATAAAACAACCTAGGCTACCTTTTTCTTGTATTTTACAGGAGAAAGGTAGTTTAATTTTGCCTGTATTCTTTCTTTGTTATAATAATCTATATATTGA
>NZ_JANKBY010000353.1:0-3454 GCF_024621905.1 Terrisporobacter muris | reverse complement strand
GTTGAAAGAATAATAGATCATATCAAAACGAATAAAGTTATGTATGCTAAATTAATATTTACAACTGCGTTAATGTTACATTTTAATATCAATTGCAATGCTAGTGGTTTTGAAGATAGTTTAGATAAAGTAGGAAATCAAATAATAGATATGCTTTTAAGCGTAGCAAAATGGGGATGTATCGGTATGGGAATTAAAAATATGATAGGGACAATGCTAAATGGTGGCAATATGAAACAGGCAAGCACAGAAGGGATACAATACTTTTTAGGATATTTATTTATACAATTCTTCCCACAATTATTTGACTTATTTAAAGGAATAAAGTTTTAGGAGGGATAAAATATGTTAGAAAAAATCTTTAAAAGTTTAAATCCTGGAAATATGATAGCAAGTTGGTTGAAAGAGTTAGGCAAAGATATAGTTCTAAGTAGTTATTGGATATGTCTTATAGGTGGCTTAATAGGATTATTATTATTTGTATTTGGTTCTAAAAAAGGGAAAGATGCAGCAATGTTAAGTCCAGTTATATATTTAATCATTAGAATCTTAGGGGCGGTGATATTAGGTGTTAAATAAGAAAAATAAGATATATAAATTTATAGAAATTAAAAATCATAAGTATGTTACATTACAGCTCATACCAACTAAATCAAATAGAAATAACACAACTTCAAATATAGCTGTCTTAATAAATAAGATGTACCTTAAAACAAATCAAATGATAAAGTATGAAAATAAGAAGTTAAGAATAGAATGTCAAACTAAAGCTTCTTATTATATACACATCACTAAAGATGAAATACAATTCTTTTTTATAGTTCCTAGCTTTCACTTAGATAACTTTAAGACCAAAATAGCAAGTACCTGGAAAAACATAGAGATAAAAGAAGTTGAAGGATTACCAGTAAACGTAAATGAATGTACTAGATACCAACTAAAATATAAATACAATGATGTACTTAGTCTAGATGTAGACAAGAGAAACAACGACCTTCTAAATGCGAATATGAGTGTTTTAGAAGTATTGGAAGAGAAAGAAAGTGTGGGCATATACTATAATTTCATTCCGACATCTGATAGAGAAACAAACTATTTTAGAACAATATATAAAGATGCAATTGAGAAATATAAAAACGGAGATAACCTGAAGAAAAATAAAAATATATGGGATATAATTGTAATGGCTCTTAAATTTATAATTGGATATATAGATGACTTTTTTAATACTATGCAAAAGCAAGTCAATACAACTAAAAGCATAGGTATAAAAAGGAGAATATCCACATGCACTGAAAATAAATATGATAAGGATCTATGCAAGACACAAATATTAGTTGTCGCTAAGTCAACTACTAAAGATAAAGAAATATCTATAGCTAGAACAATGTGTAATAGTTTTAAGAGTATTACAAATGACAATGAACTTATATATAAAGAAGTTAAGAAAGACTTAAATTTAGATGCAGTTACAATAAATAATGTTACTGTTAATAGTACCAGTGTAGATGAATGTAATAACTTTATAGCAGTTCCAGGAGCTGAACTAATAAATCAATATAATGTTATAGAACATAAAGATGTTAAAGAGACTAAAGTTCCGCAAGAGCTTAAAGAAGGAATGATAAATTTAGGTGATAACAGATATAAAGATAATATAGAAACTGTATTTGCCAATAATGATGAAGACTTAAAATCACTACCTCATGCTATCCTTGGAGGTAGCAGAAGTGGTAAATCTACTCTAAGTATAAATATGTGTAAAAATATTATTGATGCTGGAGAAGGGTTAATAATTCCGGATTTTATTAAAAATTGCGAGTTTGCAGATGTAATAGCCAGTATAACACCTAAAGATAGATTAATAGATATCGATTTATCTGTTTGGGAATGCATTCAAGCTTTAGCTTACAATGAACTTATGATAAAAGAAGATATGAATGCTTTTGAAATAAATAAAATAACTAGAAGAAAAACAAGCATGATGCTAGAGTTAGTTAACATAATGAATAATGATGAAAAACAATTACCACCTAAAATGAGAAAATATTTAGGTGCTGCAGCTAGGGTAGCATTTTGCTACAATAGTTCGAGCATGAGAGATGTTATGAGAATATTGCAAATTCATACAGTAAGACACGAATATATAAACAGTTTAAGTAATGAACTAAAACAATTATTAGAGGATAGCATAATATCTTTATTAGAATTGGATGAATATTCAAAACCTACTAAAGATAATCCTATTCCAGAAATATGTGGCACTAAAGAAAATAAAATAGAAGGTATAATCGATAGAATAGATTTATTTAGAGAAAATGATGTTATTGATGCAATGTTTAGTAAAGATCCTACTGAGAATATTGATTTAATTAAGGCTATGGATGAAGGAAAAGTTATAATTATTAGAATGAGAGATTGTGATTTTGATGATGTAACTAGTAAAGATGTAGTTACAACATTCTTCATGCAAAAGATATGGTTGGCAACTAAGATAAGAGGACATAGAGAAAATGCCAAAGGAAATAAATATCCAGCTAGGGTTACGCTTCTTATAGATGAAATATTCCAAGTTCCTACAGCGCAAAAAATACTTGAAAGTACATTCTTACAAAGTGCCAAGTTCGGATTAAAATATATATTAACTCTTCATAACCTAGAGGGGTTATCTAAAGAGTGTTTAGCAAGTTTAGAAGGCGCAAATGTATCGTATACATTAATAAGCGGGGTTAATAAGAAAGTATTTGAAATGTTAGAAGAAGAATTCGAAGAGCAAGGATATTGCTCAAGTGACTTAATTAATCTTAAGAGATATCATGCATTACATTTATTAAAAGTTAATAATGGTTTTAAAGCGTTAGTTACTAAGTTGCCACCAGAGTTAAAAGTGAAAGATAACAAAGATGTACATCAAGAATTAATAGCGTAGAACAACATAATTAAACATAAAAATAGGAGAATATAAATTCTCCTATTTATTTTGACACTTATATTAAATTAAGCATATTGTGGTTAGGTTGCTAAAACTAACATAACCGCTTTACTCATATTCCGTCAAGTTTACTTCGTTTCACTTGCTACATATTCGCTTCGCATGTTATAGCATATGCAAAGGCATCCTAAAAATATTCCTAAATTATAAAATTTAGTATAAAATATAAAGAGCTAGGGATTAGTTCCCTAGCCTATGAAGATTGTTGATAAAATGTGGATAAGTTAAGTTTTTACCTGTTGATAACTTCAAAACTGACAATGATACTGACAATTCAAGTATAAATATTTATCAAACTCAGTGTTTGCAACGATTGAATGTTTTAATATATACTCCCAAAAGGAATAGTATATATTACGAATGAGGTTTACTTTGAATTGCCTTAGTAGAGTATTTCAGGGATTTAAGGTAATGTTTACTAGGTATACCGAATATATTCTACTGCTAATTAACTGACATTTT
>NZ_JANKBY010000352.1:0-3474 GCF_024621905.1 Terrisporobacter muris | reverse complement strand
AAGGAGTTTGTTAATTACTGTAACTTTTTGTGTTCTTCTTACATCATATTTTGTATTTAAAAAAGAACAAATAGTTTTACAAGTTGATGGTGAAAAAATAACTGTAGATTCTTATTGCAAGACAGTGAAAGAACTGTTAAGTGAAAATAATATATATTATGATGAAGATGATATTATATATCCTAGTGTTAATAGTAAGTTGAAAGATTATATGGATATAAAAATTACATATGTGCAACAAATTACTGTTAGTGAGCATTCAAGAATAGCATATAAAACTAAGGTTAAAGAGGATAATTCTTTACCAAAAGGAGTTATAAAAGTTACTCAAGAAGGAAAAGACGGAAGAAAAACTATAATATATGAAGAAGTATATCATGATGGTAAGTTGGTATCAAGGGTAGCAAGTAAAGAAATAATAAGAGAAGAGCCTGTCAATAAGGTAGTTATAAAAGGAACAGATACAAGTTATATGGCTAGTTCTGTAAATTCATCACAAAAGTTATCAATATCAAACCATAACTCTAACATTAAAGGCGATAAAATGATAGTATCTGCTACTGCGTATAGTGGTGATAGTATTACTTCTACTGGAACACGTCCAAGATGGGGGACTATTGCAGTTGACCCCAGAATTATACCTTATGGAACAAAGGTATATATACCTAAATTTAATATGACATTTGTAGCAGAAGACTGCGGTGGTGGAATAAAAGGAAATAGAATAGATATATTTATGAATAGCTCTTCTGCTTGCTATAGTTGGGGAGTAAGAAATATAGATATTTATATAGTTGGATAAATTAAAGTGTTAGGTCGAGATAAAACTTGATCTAATACTTTTTTATTTTGTAGGAAAAAATATTTTATAAATTAATGCTTCATATTTACTAAATATAAAAATAAGGATAAAATATATAGTATGAATAAAAAGTAAAAAGATAAAGGAGTATTTTAGATGTCATATAGTAACAAATATAATAGTTGGATAAGCAATAAATATTTTGATGAAAAGACTAGAGAAGAATTAATTAATTTAAAAGAGAATGAGAAGGAAATAGAAGATAGATTCTATAAAAATTTAGAGTTTGGAACAGCGGGGCTTAGAGGGGTAATAGCAGCAGGAACTAATAGAATAAACATATATACTGTTAGAAGAGCTACTTTTGGACTAGCTAACTACATATTAAAAAATACGACTAAAGAAGAGCAGGAAAGAGGAGTAGTTATAGCTCATGATAATAGATTTATGTCTAGAGAATTTTGCTTAGAGTCTGCAAATACTTTAGCTGCTTGTGGCATAAAAGCTTATATATTTGATAGCTTAAGAACTACACCAGAACTTTCTTTCGCAGTAAGAAACCTAAAAGCAATAGCAGGTATAGTTATAACTGCAAGTCACAATCCACCAGAATATAACGGATACAAAGTATATTGGGAAGATGGGGCACAAGTAATGCCAGAAATAGCAAATGCTATAACTGAAGAAATAAATTCTATAGAAGATTATTCAACAATTCCAACATTGACTGAAGAAAATAAAGATCTAGTAATAATGTTAGATGAAAAACAAGATACTGATTTTATTGAAGCGGTTAAAAAACAAGTAATCAGAAAAGATTTAATAAAAAATGTGGGAAAAGAATTTAAAATAGTTTATACACCACTTTGTGGAACTGGAAATGTACCTGTAAAAAGAGCACTAAAAGAAGCTGGATTTGAAAATGTTCTTGTTGTAAAAGAAGAAGAAATGCCAGATCCAAACTTTGCTGGAGTTGAGTATCCAAACCCAGAAGACCAAAAAGCATTAACTAGAGGAATAGAACTTGCTAAAAAAGAAGGGGCTAATTTAGTAATAGCAACAGATCCAGACTGTGATAGAGTGGGGGTTGCTGTAAAAACTACTAGTGGGGATTATGCACTTCTTACAGGAAACCAAATAGGTGGAATGTTAACAAATTATATAATAGAAGGTCAAAAAGAAGAAAATAAATTAAAAGACAATTCAGTACTTATAAAAACTATAGTTACTTCTGAATTTGGTGCAGATATAGCTAAGGCAAATAATGTGGAAGTTATGAATGTGCTTACAGGATTCAAATTTATAGGTGAGAAGATAAAATCATTCGAAGAGAACAATGACAAGACTTATTTATTTGGATACGAAGAAAGTTATGGTTACTTAGTTGGAACTCACGCAAGAGATAAAGATGGAGTGGTTGCATCATTATTAATATCTGAAATGGCTGCATATTATTACTCAAAAGGCATGAGCTTATATGAAGGATTACAAGAGTTATACAAGAAATATAGATACTTTAAAGAAGAAACTATATCTTTAACTTTAGCAGGAATAGAAGGGTTAGAAAAGATACAGGAAATAATATCTTATTTCAGAAATAATGATATAAAAACTATAAATGATAAGAAAGTTGTGGAAGTAAAAGATTTTGCAAATGGTATAGATAATTTACCAAAGTCGAATGTATTGAAATACTTCTTAGAAGATGAATCTTGGGTTGCAGTTAGACCTTCTGGAACTGAGCCAAAACTTAAATTCTATGTGGCAGTAAAAGGGAAAGATAAATCTGAGTGCGATAAAAAAGTAGATGGAATTAAATTAAGTATAAATGAAATATTAAACAAATTAATGTAATAAAAATATAATTATGATTATGATACAACAAACATATTTATGTTGAGCATGATTTTTATAGATATTAAAAAAGTAATGGTTATTGATTATAAAATATCAAAAAAGCATTACTTTTTTGTTTTTGAAAGCGGAATTGGTATAAGTATAGTAAGGTCTATAATATATATGATAATACGGAATATGAGGCATCAGACATATAGAGTATTAAGTATAAATTAAATATTTAAACGGAAATAATAATACTATATTTGTAATTGTAGTAAAATAAAGTAAATACAAATATATAGGATAGGAGGGATAAAATGAATAATAAATTTAATCGTAGAATTCAAACTTATAGTAAGAAAATAAAATTTCTTATGGAATATTCTAATTATAGAGAGATAAACTCTAAAGCAGCTGAAATGTCATTTTACTTATTATTATCTTTCTTTCCTTTTTTAATATTTACTATAAGTTTAGTAGTTTATACTCCTATAATTAAGCTAAGTAAATATATATTTTTATTGAAAAAAATACTACCATTAAGTGCTTTTAATATAGTATCATCATTAATACAATCTGCAATAGAAAATAGAAGTTTTAGCTTTTTAATATTAAGTTTTATTCTAGCTATGTATACCATGTCTAGGGCAGTTTTATCACTGATTAGAGGTATGAATCGATCTTATAATATTAGAGAAACAAGACACAATATTGAATAAAAACTATCTTTTTGAGAACTGAGGCGCTCTTCTTGCAGCTTTTAAACCATATTTCTTTCTTTCTTTCATTCTTGCATCTCTTGTTAAGAATCCAGCTTTCTTTAAGTCTCCTCT
>NZ_JANKBY010000351.1:0-3489 GCF_024621905.1 Terrisporobacter muris | reverse complement strand
CTTATAATAATATAAATATTATTTTTAAAAGGAGAATACCATAGCAATCAAAGTAATGACCATATTTGGTATTAGACCCGAGGCCATAAAAATGTCACCTCTAGTAAAATAATTGGAATCTAGAAAAGAAATAGAAAGTATTGTTTGTGTAACAGCTCAACATAGGCAAATGTTAGATTAAGTATTAAATGCATTTGACATAA
Source organism: Terrisporobacter muris (assembly GCF_024621905.1). Taxonomy (NCBI): domain Bacteria; kingdom Bacillati; phylum Bacillota; class Clostridia; order Peptostreptococcales; family Peptostreptococcaceae; genus Terrisporobacter; species Terrisporobacter muris. The sequence goes on along the minus strand of NZ_JANKBY010000351.1, from coordinate 3,286 downwards.
AACCTAATTATGATTCATATATAATAAAATCAGGACAAAGCCTTGCAGATATAACAATTAGAGTTTTACAAAGTTTAGATAAAGTTATAAAATAAGTAAAGCCTGATATTGTGTTAGTTCATGGAGATGCAACAACATTAGTAGCAAGTTTTGCGGCATTTTACAATCAAGTTATTTGGGGTCATGTGAAAGCAGGTCTAATAACTTACGACAAATACTCACCTTATCCTAAGGAAATAAATAAGTAGGTAATAGGAATTATAGCTGATATGCATTTTGTATATCAAAGGATAACTTATTAAAAGAAGGTAAAAATGAAGATACTATATATGTTACTAGAAATACAGCAATAGATGCTTTAAAAACTACAGTAAAAAAAGATTATACTCATAAAATCCTTGAGAAAATTGGTAATGACAAATGATACTTCTTACTGCTCATAGACGGGGAAATTTAGGTGAAAATATGAAAAGCATGTTTAGTACCATCAAGAGAATAGTTGATAAATTTGATAATATACAAGTAATTTATCCTATACACTTAAATCCTATAGTAAGAGATATTGATATCATATATTATAATCTCTACAATAAGTTTCCACCTCTTATCTATTGATTAATATCAAAAACTTTCCATAAATAATATTCTCATTATTAAATAATTTTAATGCAATCATTTTATAATAAGAAAATAATGCGACAATATATCGTATATACATATTTTTTTACTCTAAATTAGACAAATGAATTCTTTTTTATATATTTTTTTAGAATTTTATATATTTTTTTGTCTATTTATGAGGATAAATTTAACAAATATATAAAGTTTTCATGTGCTACAATTTATTTGAACATAATAAGGGGGTGTGTAATTTGAATAAAAAATTACCAAAAGAGGCTTATGGAGGCGTAGCTGGAAAAGACTACGTTCCATATATTACGGATAAGTCAAGAACTGGTGGAAATACTGCTGTACTTATTATAGGTATTATATTTGCAGTCATATTTTCCGCTTCTACTGCTTATTCAGGCATGAAAGCAGGTCTTACTGTTGCTGCAGGTATTCCTGGTGCAATCATAGGTTCCGCTTTTATTGCTATTTTTGCAAAACAAAAAGGTATACTTGGAAAGAACTTAATCCAAGGTATGTCTAGTGGTGGTGAATCTGTTGCCAGTGGTCTTATATTTGTATTACCAGCTGTTATATTAGTAGGTGGTAAAATTTCTTTCTTAGAAGGTATCGCAGTTGGTGTTGGAGGTGTCCTATTTGGTATTGGTATAGCTTCACTTGTTTATAATTACTTAATTATTGACCAACATGGTCAACTTGTTTACCCTGAGTCTATGGCCATATCTGAAACTCTAGTAGCATCAGATAGTGGTGGAGATTCTATAAAGTACATGGGAGTTGGGTTTGTTATAGGTGGTGTTATTAACACACTTACAAGTGCTTTTTTAAATATAGCAAACAATGTCATGTCTTTTACAGGTAAGTCTTGGTACAAGTGGAAATTTGACTTGGAAGTTAATCCACTTTTACTTGGTATTGGATTTATCGTCGGTCTTGATGTTTCTTTAACTATGTTTGCAGGTTCCATCTTATCAGTATTTGGTATTACTCCTTTAATTGGTTATTTCACTGAAATGGCAAATGACGGTGTAATGGTATGGAACAATGCTTCATTAGCAGTAAATCAAATGACTGTTGCAGATATTTCTAGTTCTTATGTTAAATACATAGGCGCTGGTATGATGTTATGCGGTGGTATAATAGGTGCTATAAAACTTATACCAACTATAATTGCTTCAGTAAAAGAAACTGCTAAAGCAAGATCTAGCGCTACTAAAGGTGATGGTTCTTCTACTCAATTATTAATTTTATTAGGTGGAGTTATAATTGGTTTTATCGCTGCATTTATTATTTCTGGAAGCTTTTTAATGGCTATTATAGGAGCTGTATTATCATTTATATTATCTTTATTATTTGTTATAGTTGCTGGTAGATTAACAGGAACTATAGGAACATCTAATCTTCCTGTATCTGGTATGACAATAGCTTCTTTAGTTATAGTTACTTTAGTATTTGTTGTTATGGGATGGACTTCTAAAGTTGATAATACATCTTTACTTTTATTTGGTTCATTTATAGTTGTTGCCATAGCAATCGCTGGTGGATACTGTCAATCTCAAAAAGTAACTTATGTTATAGGTGGTAACAAAAACGAAATGCAACGTTATTTTACAATAGCTAGTATCGTTGGTGTTATAGTTGTTGTTGGTGTTATGGTTTTATTAACAGATCAATTAAAAATAACTGGTGATAATCCTCCATTTGCACTACCTCAAGCTAACTTAATGTCTACTCTTACTTCCGGTATAATGTCTGGTGAGTTACCATGGGTTATGATAGTAGTTGGTATATTTATGGCAATAGTTTTATACTTTTTAGATTTACCTATAATGACAGTTGCTATAGGATTCTATTTGCCAGTTGCAACTACTTCTATAATCTTAGTAGGAGCTTTAATTCGTGTATTTATTGAAAAAACAGCTAAAAGTGATAAAGAAAAAGAAGTTAAAGTTAGTAATGGTATAAGTTTATCTTCAGGACTTGTTGCTGGTGGTTCTATACTTGGGCTTATAGGTATAATTTGTCAAGTAACTGGTCTTGTTGGTGGAAATACACCTAGTGGCTTTGCTGCTGGAAATGGAATGGCTGCCGTATTATTAGTTGTCTTGATAATCCTTACAATCATACCTATTTTAAAATCAAAAGTGAAGGATAGTGAATAATGAGTAATGAATAATGAGGATGCTTTAAAAATAATATTTAAAATTTCAAATAATATAGATTATGAGGTTGATAATAATACTGTAACTGTTTTAGAAAAGCAAAATCATCCTATTCAAAATTTTTTTAGGAAATTAAAATTTAGGATACCTCTTTATAAAAAAATTAAACTTGATGAATATTGCAGCTTTGTTTTTTTACAAATAGATGGTAAGAAAAATGTTGAGGAAATAGGCAAAAATCTAGAAAAGGTTTATGGAGAGGATTCTCATCCTCTTTATGAAAGATTATTGATGTTTCTAAATCATATTGAGGTTAATTGTAATTATATAGAGAGAGTTGAATAAATTTAGAAAGGGCATATCAAAAAAGATATGCCCTTTATGTATGAAGTATATTTTATTTCTATGCAAAATAATCAACTTTGATTTTCCCCCATAAAATTGTAGGTATGCTTTCTATTTGAAAATATTTTTTATCATTATTCTCCTCTTTT
>NZ_JANKBY010000350.1:0-3500 GCF_024621905.1 Terrisporobacter muris | reverse complement strand
AAAAGTTATCATCCTGATAAATACAATAGTGAAGAAATACCATTAGAAGTTAGAAAAGAACTAGAAGATACATATAAAAAAATAAACTTAGCTTACGATAAACTAAGGGAGATTTTTTAAATTTTCAAGGGGGTTATAAATATGGTCTTTAAAATTGCAATTATAATAGTAATTCTAATAATAATTTTTGTATCTTATATTTTTTATAGTAATAATAAGAGCAAACATAGAAAAGCTGATTCTAAAAAATCATCCAATTCTTATTATAAAGATGAATTAGATTCATTTTCTATTTTAAGTAAAGACTCCTTTAAAGATACTCATATCAAAGAATTCTTAGTAAATGAGGGTATTATTTTAATAGAAGATAAATGTTTTGTTAATTGTAAAAATTTATCAAATATAAAAGTTGAAGAGGGAAATAATAATTATTGCTCTAAATTAGGTGTACTTTTCACAAAAGATATGAGAACTATCATATGTTATCCTCCTTTAAAACAAACGTCTACTTATTTTATACCTCAAGGTGTTGAACGCATAAATACCCATGCTTTTTTAAATAATAATTCCATAAAATATGTCATAATTCCCACAAGTTTAGAATATATAGGTGAAAATTCGTTTGTTAATTGTAAAAATTTGAATCAAATAGTAATCCCAGAAAATGTGGAGGAAATTCATCCTAGGGCTTTTAATCTTTGTCCTAGACTTACTATTCGTTGTTACAAAAACTCAATTGCAGATGATTACTGCAAAAAATATTATATTCCTTGTGAATACTTAAGTAGTTAATATAAATATATACTCTAAAAATCTTGAAGCTGAGCTTGAAAACTGTCAACTCATCATTTTAGATGAAATTGGCTTTGCTGAGGGCAATTCTTACGAATTCATAAATACCTTAAATAAATCTTTAGATAGCAATAAAATAGTATTTTGTGTTTTGAAGAAAAAGAATTACCAATTAATAAATACTATTAAAAAAGAGAACTCTAAATAAATTCAGAGTTCTCTTTATTTACTTTTCTATGACAATTCAAATGTTCCACAAGCTGCTCTAGCTGCCATTATCTGTACATCTTTTGCATTGCACTTGTCATTTTCATTATATTTACAATTACTTGCAATACATTTAATTGATTCTGGTACAGTTTTTTTATTGTCATAAATGTTAGATAATTTATCGTAAGCATATCCACCTTCTTCAACAAAAGTATTGCAAATTGTTTCTGATATAGTTTTTGCATTAACTCCTTTTACATTGATTACTCCTGCCATGCAATCACCGCTTTTATTATGAACACAATTAGTAGCTTTACAAGTTAAACTAGTACTTTTCATATGTAATACCTCCTACATTTTTTCATTCTTATTATGTGCTAAATGTAAGTAAATAATTATTTATTTTATAACTTTTATGATAATTTAAATTATTTAAAATGTAGGCAATCAATATTTATATTTTAATCTTCTAGTTTTACAAATTTATAGCCCTCTTCTCTTAACTTTATTAAAGCTTCTTTTAAACCTTCATAAGTATATCCATTTGGTTGGTTAAAATGACTAATTATAATATCTCCAGATTTTGCTTTGCTTACTTCACTTATCACTTCTTCCTTTGAAAAAGTTGCTCCACCATCACCATTTATACTAAATCCTGCTATTTTATATCCCAGTTCATTAGCAATTTCCATGGCAACTTCATCATAGTAAGCTGTACCCGATCTGAAATATTTTGTTTTCTTACCTGTAAGTTTGTATATTTCATCTTCGTTTAATTTTATTTCTTTTATAACTTCTTTTACATCAGCTGTTCCTTCTATATTATAAATAGAATTTTTATTCACTGATAGTGGTTTGTGACTATAACCATGATTTTCAATTTCAAAATTATTATTTTTAGATAGTTCCATAAAAATATCTTTATTAGCTTCTATCCATCTATAATTTATAAATAATGTGGCATTTATATTTTCTTTGTCCAAAAAATCTATTAATTCCTTATCATATTTACTTCCTTTATCTCCGCCACAGGCATCTAGTGTTAGTGCTATTTCTTTATTATCACCATCTATATAGCTTACTACTCCTTCTAATTGTTCTCCCCATTCTTTTGGTTTAACATTTTCATAAGTTTCAATAATTTCTTCTTTCAACTTATCTTCATTTTCTTTTTCAACTTGAGATGTTGTAACTGTAGTATTATTTTCTGCAGTTGTATTTTTATTTATTTCTGATTTCTTAGCACATCCTGTTACTCCTATAAAAGTACATAAAATAATAAATATAATTTTCTTCATTATATAATCCCCCATATAATATATTCTTCATAATCTTTCACTTATTTATTATCCTCCATTCTTTTACTTTCATCAATAAATAATTCTATTTTCATAATTTATACAAAAAATCCCTTCTCATTTTAATAACGAGAAGGGCGTATATTATTTATAAAATGACTATAAAGAAGTCATGTTTTGTACATATTTGCTACTGGCAGTTATATATAACCCTGATTTAAGCTTGTACATGTAACTACTTCCTACCTTAAGTTTTTTAGTTACTGTAAATACTTCACCTTTTTTAACAATTTCAGCTACTGCCTTATCTTCCCAAGATGGACATTTTCTAACATTTAGTTCATTTACTATAACTTTTACATATTTCACATTTGTAGAAACTTCCACCTCTTTTTCATCACAAACAAAATCTTCATCTGGTTTTACATAAGTTACACCAAAAGTTTTACAAACACCTTTACAAGTTGCTTCTGCATCAGCCTTTTGAAACTCTGGGTCTAACATATATTTAGCTTCTGCCATATTATCCATAAATCCTGATTCAGTTAAAATAGCAGGCATTTTTGTATTTCTAAGAACATATAAACTAAATCCTGAAATATCTGTATCAGTTCTTACACCATAGTTAGTACAATTATGATCTTTATGCAATTTCCATAATTCTTCATGTACATTTTGTGCCAGAACTTTAGTTTTAGCTTGTGAGTTATAATGTATAATTGTCACTAATCCTTTTGCTTTAGTCTGCCATTTCTCTCCAATAGCATTATAATGTTTACTTACATATGCATCTGCATTTACTGAATTTGCACGACTAACTCTATTTTGAAGCGATGTATCTACATCAGTTGGAGCCACTAAAAGTACTTCAAATCCACATCTTTTTAATGCTTTTTCCAAGTACTTAACTACAGCTCTATTAAACTCATTTTCTTTTATTACTTCACCTTTCTTTCTTACTAATTTACCATCTATATATAAATCTTCTAGTAATTTGGGCGTTCTTTTACCCGCAGTCTCCATTCCATGACCATCATCAAGGGCAATAAGATATTTATTCGCCATAAAAACACCTCCTTTAATAATATATAGACTTACGACATATTTTGACACAGAATTTTATTTAAAAAAATCAAATAATTTTTCATAATAATTTCTCCTAAGGTAATACTATCATTGAAATGTAGATAAAGTAGTAAA
>NZ_JANKBY010000034.1:0-20038 GCF_024621905.1 Terrisporobacter muris | reverse complement strand
AGTTATCAACTTATTCTCTTCATAAGAAGTATTAATATAAATTTTATAGTATTTTGATAAATTAACTTGTTCTAGTTTTACATTGCTTAATATATAATCTATCTCTTTATTGTAATTTCCGTTAAAAAATATATTACCTTCCATCTCAAGTGCTAAATTATTAAAGTTTCTACTATTTTCTTCTGAAGATGCATTCATAAGTACATTTTTAATATTATTAACATCTCTATCCATTAGCAAGGCTGATACAACTATATACATTTTGTCTTTGATATCTATATCTACACTAGATACAATAAAATCTATATTCGTCATATCTACCTCACTCAGTCTATGTACTGATACAATATCTACTATAGTCCATTGAGGGAAAGCCCTCTTTAGTCTAGTTGCTAATAGCTGTGATGTTCCATAACCACTATGGCATACAACTAATACTCTTTTACTACTAACACTTCTTTCTACTGCTGCTTGAAAATAAGTAGCTATATAAGAAATTTCATCAATACTTATATTTGTTATATTATAATATGGCGACATTAATCTTATAGATAACATGCATAGACCTAAGATTTCACTAAATCTTTCTTTAATTTCCTTTAATAATGGATTTTTTATTTGAATATCATAATTCAATCTATTTAGCATAGGTTTTATATGTAAAAGTAGACCTTTTTGCAATAATTCATCTTCTCTTAAATTTATATTTAAAAATTCTGACATTATATCAATCATCATATTTGTTACTTCTTCACTATTATTTATATAATTTTCCGATATTAATCTATTATTATCAAGTGCATTACCAAATCCAGAAGAAACTATATATTTGTATATATAATAAATCTCTTCGTTATTTATGGATACACCATATCTTTCTTCTATTTTACCAATTAAATTTATAACATTTTCATAGACCTTTTCATTTAAATTATCAAGTAATTTTATTTTATCTTCTTTAGACTCTATTTGATTGCCTTCCTTTAACCTTTTAATACAAATCAATATATGTGTTATTAGATTAATATAGTAGGGTTGGCTAATAGTATAATCTAGATTTTCTTCTAGTTCCCATATTATACTTTCTATAAACATAATCGAATCCAAATCAAAAATATTTGATAATGCAGAAAATGTTGACAACTCAATTCTCGTAATCTCTGGTAATTTATCTTCTTCATTATTTTGATCCAATATATCCTCCAGCAAACTAGCAATCGATTTCCTTATATCTGTTTCTTTACCTAGTATTTTAGTTCCTTCCAAAGTCTTACTTAGCTTTATATTATATTTTTTTAGCCATTCCTCAATATATTTTAAATCATTCACAATAGATGTTTTACTAACATAATACTTCTCGGATAATTGATTTATTGATGTGCTAGAATTTGAATTTAATAATAACATTTTTAGTATTTCCACTCTTCTCTGGTCTACTGAAACACTATTTTTCTCCTTTAAATTAATGTTTAAATTATTTATAAATTCAATATTTGAGCTAGCATTACTGTCAATCAATATTCCATATCCCCTTTTTGCGTCTATTTTAACATTAAATTTACTAATATAATTGCCAATTATCTTTAGATCTTTTTGTAATGTTTTATCTGACACATTCAATTTTTCTGTGAAATATTTTATTGGTTTATATTCGCTCTCTTCTAACATTAATTTAATAAAATCAATCTGTCTAGATGTTAATATATCCATATAAGCAGCCCCTTTTTATAGTATATTATTACAATGATAACATACTATATGCTTTAAAAAAATACTAAAAAACTTCTGTTTCACAAAAGAAGTTCTAATATACCCTATCAAAATAAGTCTAATTTTAGCAAAAAAAGTTACTCCTCATGGAGTAACTTTTTAGAGTTATTATTTATTTTTTCAATTAGATTCTTTTAGTAATATTCTATTTACTAGAATTTTACATAATTTTTATAATCTGCAAACATTAGATATTTTATTTCATCGTCTTCTTCTACAGTTGGAATTCTATCCTGAGGTTCATAGAAACGATTATCTACGTTATCATCATTGGAAGTAGATACTTCAAATAACATAACATCTCCCGTTCCTGGTACTCCTTGCCACATATGATACTGATAAGGAAGAAGTGTAACACTTTGTCCAGGTTTTAGAATAATCTCACCTCCTGCTGGTACAACAACCTTTTTACCATCTACAGTTACAATTGCATCTTTATCTGTAAAACCTTCACTTTCATCTGACTGCCAGATTGTTATCTCTAAGTCTCCACCACCACGATTAATAATATCTTCTGTTTTACTCCAGTGGAAATGATACGGAAGAATTTGTCCATCACGTACATAAAGGAGCTTTTCACAATATGGTTTAGGATACTCTTCCTTATTATAAAAGTTACCATTACGGAATACAAATACAGTCAGACCTACTTTCATAAAATCTCCTGTACCAAAGTCAGTTACATCCCACCCTAACATATTATCTACCAGTTCCTTTTCAGTTCTTTCTAAATTTCTCCACTGATCGGGTGTATAGTATGCAAATGGTGGTAATGGCAATTTAAAATCATCTATTTTTCCAATTACATATTCTATTGCTTTATTTATCTCAGATCTTTTCATATTATATACCTCCTAAAAAATATACTTCTTTTTATATAAGTCAATTTCCTCTTTTGATGTCAAAATTTCAATTTCTATACGGAAGTGCTTCTCTTCATTTCCCTTAATTGTTTTTAATCTTCCTTCTTCACGCTCTGCACTTCTACCGTTTACACGTGCATTTCCTGGTTCAATTCCTGCAACATAATTGCCAAGTCCAGTAAACTTCCATTGAGTAAAACAATCTAACTCTGACTTATTGAATTTTAAAGTTATACCCATTTCAATCTCTTCATTTATAATAGCAGCTGTACAAACATCATTATAATCTTCTAAATTGTGATAATATACTATATCTTTATAATCTTGAGTAGGCCCAAGATAAGAATTATAATGTTCATTTTGCTCCTTAGCATCTTTATCTCGTGGCAATACTTCTTTGGAATGTGTCAATAATTTAGCAGTGTTATCAAGTATAGGATGACCTATATTAAAATGATAAAGCAACATAAATTCTTCTTCATTAAATCCTGCATTTTCTACCACATCATCTATAATAATTCTATTTGTACCTGCTTGAACAAAAATTGTACGTTTTAACTCTAAATTATAATTTAAAGCTTTTGATTCACGCATTTTTCCAAATATTTTGAAATACAGCTTTTCATCTTCCCAGTATTCTTCTATATTCACCCTTTCTGCAGGTGTATTTGATATACGGCCATGCAGAGGAAGAATTTCACCCTTATCTTCTTCTGGTGTTCCAATAGATTTTAGTCCACAAGTTACAAGTAGCCCTCCTGCAAAACTTCTCAACCATCCATCAGAAAAGGTTTCATAATAGTTAGAATGTACTTCTCTGTTATATCCTTGATATGCAATTGGAACTGATTTATAGCTACATCTTCCTAGATCCATCCCTCTTGTTTCATTAATTTCAAAAGTTAATCCACTTCCTGTGGTAATTTCTATAATATTACACCCTTTAGCTCTTCCTTCTGACAAAGAGTATCTACGAACTCCTGCAACAGATGAACAATCTCCAAAATAAGTCATTAAATCTCTTTTCGAGTATCTTTTGTCCATCAACTTTATTGACATTTATTTATCACCTTCTTTACTCTTTAATGTAATATTTTTTACTTAATATAAGTAAGACAAATAGTTATTAATTTTAATAACTATTTGTCCATATTAATTTAATATTAAAATTCACTAAATGTTAAATCATCTAAATCTATTTCTTCTTCTTTTTCCTCTACTTGTTCTTCTGGTTTATGTTTTAGGAACTGTAATGCTATTGCAAATACTATAGAGCCAACTAATAATGCACCTAACCACGCTAATGGTTTATTTAAACCTGGAAGTGCCAAGAATCCACCTGATGGAACACTAGATGAAACACCCCATAGTCCGATTAATGCTCCACTTGTGCCAGCTCCTAATGCAGTACAGATAGTAATACGTACTAAATCATTTAATATAATTGGGAATGATCCTTCTGTTATTTGGAAACATCCCATAACAAATGCAGATTTTAATGCATCTATTTCTTTAGTTGAGAACAACGTTTTCCCAAGCATTTTAGATAAGAAGTAACCTATTGTTAAACCAAATGGAGCAATCATACTTGCTTGAATCAAGTTTGCAATTGGTCCACCTATTCCTTCTGATAATAATCCTGCAGCAAATGTAAAGACAACTTTATTGATTGGTCCACCATAGTCAACAGCAGATAATACTCCAACTACTAAACCAAACATAACAGCTGCACCTGGATTATTTTGCATTGACATTAGCATACTAGTAATTGAATTAGTTAACCAAGTTATAGGTACACCTATTACATATTGCATTGCTGTACCAACTATTAATGCAACTAATAATGGTAATATAAGTTGTGGCAGTAGTCCTTGTACCCACTTAGGTACTTTTATTACTTTTAATAGCCATTTTGTAAGATAACCAACAAGGAAACCACTTACTAATCCACCTAAGAAACCATAACCATCAACTTTACAAAGTAATCCTAATACTACACCTGGAGCTATACCAGCTTTATCTGCAATGGAATAAGCAATACCTGTAGAAATTATTATTGGAATGAATCCTAAAGCTGTACCACCTAAAGTAGTAAGTAAATCAGGTAAACTTGTAGAAGCATTTAATGCTTCTACACTTGTACCTCCAAAAATATTACCGATTACCATTAGCATCCCCGATGATGCAACAAATGGAATCAAATATGCAATTGCAGTCATCATATGCTTCTTTGCTTGTAAATTTTTCATACCTAAATCCCCTCTCCGTGTTATTTCATTCTTATTACTTTATTTTGATAACATTGTTTCTATTTTTTTAATCAATGCTTCTGATGAATGAACTACTGTCTTTGTAGGAACTTCAATTACTTTTTTACCTTTAAATCTCTCTTTACCTGATATACTTACATCAATTGCAAGAATTACAACATCTGCTTCTGCAACTTGTTCATCTGTTAATGGGTTTTCCTGACCAATTACTCCCTGTGTTTCAACATGAATTGTATGTCCCCTTTTTTCAGCTGCATTTATAAGCTTTTCCTGAGCTAAATATGTATGAGCAATTCCTGCTACACAAGCACAAACACCAACTATTTTCATAATAATTCCTCCTATTTATTTCATTATCTGAAACAATCTATTATCTCTTTACTGCTATTGGCATTTACTAATGATTCAACAACCTCTTCCTTAGCTAATTTTCTTGCTACCTGAGCTAATAATCTAAGATGGTCTTTTGCAGCTTCAATATCATCTTGAACACCAAACAGTATAATTACTTTTACACCTTTTCCATCTAATGTTTCCCACTCTATTTCTCTATCTAATTTACATATTGAAATTGCACTTTTCTTAACACTTGTACTTTTTCCATGTGGAATTGCAATCATATTTCCAATTCCTGTTTCGCCTATTTCCTCACGTTTTAATACATCAGTTTTGAAAGATTCCACATCAGAAATATATCCATTATCATGTAATAAAGTACACATCTTTGTAATAGCATCAACTTTATCTGTGGCTACTAAACAATCCTTTATTACATGTTCATCAAGAATTTCTAATAACTCCATATTCCACCATTCTCCTATTTTTATAATGTATAATATTTTAATTTATCATTTGAATTAAATAATCTAATTTTATGAACTACAGTTTCATTCATTTTATCTATACAAGCAGGGAATATATCTAATGGTTCTCTTAATTTATTGTCTTCTAATACCTTTCTACACTCTTTAAAGAATGCTGCTTTTATATCAGAAGATATATTTATTTTATTAACACCACGTTTTACTGATTCTGCTATTTCTTCATCTGGGTTTGCTGATCCACCATGTAATACAAGAGGTACAGAAACTTTTGATTTTATTTCACTTAATAAGTCTAATTTTAAATGTGGTTCAAATCCTTCTGGATATATACCATGAGCTGTTCCTATTGCTATTGCTAAACAGTCACATCCAGTAGCTTCTACAAATTTCACTGCATCTTCTGGTTTTGTATAAATTATTTCGTCTGTTCCTCCCTCACTATCTCCATCAGTAGTTCCTATTGTTCCTAACTCAGCTTCTACTGATATGTTTAGTGGATGAGCTATTTCTATTACTTTTTTTGTTAACTCTATATTTTCTTCAAAACTTTCTGTGCTTGCATCTATCATTACTGAAGTGAATCCATCACGAACAGCTCTTTGTATTTGCTCAAATGTTGAACCATGATCCAAATGTAGAGCAACAGGAACTGTTGTTTTATTTGCCATATCTTTTATCATTTCAACAAAACTGTCTCCTGTAAATGCTAATTCATTTGGATGTATTGCTAGTATTACTGGTGATTTTTCCTTTTCACAAGATTCAATTACTCCTCTTAACATGCATTCTGATGAAATATTGAATGCTGGAACTGCAAAACTTTCCTCATTTGCTACTTTTAATAACTCTGCCATGTTCATTAACATAATAAAATACCACCTTTTCTTAAAATATTATTAATAATTACTTTTGTAAATTCATTATTTAATCATTTATCATAGATTGTCGAATTGAAGTTACATTTGTATTTTTGTTTTTGTGTTTCTTTATACTTTAATGTTAATCGAAACATTTTCCCCAGAAAATAACAAGTGATTTCTTTTTATAAATGGAACTTATAGTATACTTATAGTTCCATTTATCACTACGGAACTATTAATACAGAATGCTGCTTTATAAAAGTAGTAGTTTTTTCATATAATATTGTACAATTATACATATATTTTAATTATTTGTTATAATCTACATAACTCATTTAACAAATATGGTCTTAAATAAATACTTTCTTATGGGAAACAGTTATTGAACAGGTATCAAGCTCTTAGATTCTCTCGTATTAGAAAAGTAAATAGTTCCCTAGCAAGATATGAAAGACAACAAAAGTACTTATGCAATTGCTTACAAATCAAAATCAATGCTAGTTTCAAAATACCCTAAATTATTAAACTCAGTTCTACCATATATAAAAAACTAACTTAAATAGTTCAGAAATCATGAAACTAGGTATACAGAATTAGGAATAGTAAGCAGTAATGATGATATAAACTCAACAGTTGTTCTTCATTATTTTATTCATAAGGAAAGAGTGTAAATTAATCTGTGCTTTAGAGTAATTTCGTTCCTCTATAGCAATGGATTTATTTTATAGTTGATTCCCATAAATCCAAAAGGAAATATATATAGATTCAAGCTGTCTATCAGAATATTCAAGTATATGATCATTTATTTAACTTACATGTTCTGACTATATTTCTAGTTAACATTCCTCTCTAACAAAGTAAAATTATTTTTTCTTCAATGTGATCATAAAAAATACCCCCTTACCGGCATTGACTTTATATTTTGATCATTACCATAAAGGAGTATTTATTATAAGAACAAACTATTTTACATTACAATTTAAGCTCTAAGTTAGCTAGATTAAGAACTTCTTCTCTAAAAGTCTCTATACTTATTCGATCTATAAAATCGCCTAATTTTTCACCTGGATTAGCTGTATTTTTATAATAATAAAGTATAGTTTTAACTAAATTAAATGCTCCCTCTTCACTTAAGCCTCTAGTAACTAAATCTGCACTTCTTGGATAATATCCAGCACTACCACCAACAGTAATATAAAAAGTACTATCTAAATCAACCATTACTCCTATATCTTTAGAATATACACTAGTACATGCATTTTTACATCCTGCCACTCCTATTTTAGTTCTGCAAGGAAGTTCCATGCCATGAAATTTTTTACTAAGTTTCATTCCAATACCAATAGTAGGGTATTTTGATCGTTTGCAATAATTTGCTGGGCATATTTCTACATTTTTAAGTGAATTTTGCACCTTTACAGCTGGCTCCATACCTAACTCTTCCCATATTGCAGGTAAATCTTCTTGTTTCAAATTTGTAATTAAAATTCTTTGACCAGAAGTTAGCTTTAAAACACCTTTATATTTTTTAGCCACTTCTCCTATTTTTATTAAATCATCGGGAAGAATAAAGCCACCTGGAATATGTGGTGTTATGGCATACGTTCTTTTTCCATTTCTTATTTTTTGTAAATTTCCATATACACTCATTTACACATATCTCCTTTGTATAAATAAATTAATTAATATTTTAGTATACAACAATAAAACTTATTTTATCTACTTTATTTCAATATCATAACTAACTTCAAAACTCTCTCCAATATTTAACTTATTAATATATTTTTTATTTTTATATATCTTATTAGAGTCAACACTATCAGCTAATCCATACCAAGGTTCTATACAAATAAATGGTGCTGTACTATTCGTATCTTTATAATATGGAGTCCATATCCCTACCAACGGAAAATCTTTAATATTTATATTAATATAGAATTCTTCTTTGCTTGATTTTAATGAAACTTTATCTATATTCGTATAAATTATAGCATCATTTTCAAATACGCTAGAATTCAGCTCCAATATAGGCAAAGATTCTATTTCCTCTATTTCACCATAATAAGGGCCCTCTAAATTAATTTTATTCACATTCTTTCTACACTTAAATTCAATATAATAATCAATTAAGTTCTCTGGTGATGAAATATTAAAAGCTGGATGCCCTCCTATTGAAAAATATATTTCTTGTGAGTCTATATTTTCAACTTTCCAAGTAATCTTAACTTTTTCATCGATTATTGTGTATGAGATAAAAAGATTAAAATTATATGGATATATTTCTCTACTCTTCTCATCTGAAGTTAACTTATACGTTATAGACTTTTTATCTATACTAATTAAGTCAAAATCCATATCTCTAGCAAATCCATGTTGATTAATATTATATATTTTATCTTCTATTAGAGTTTCATTTTCCTTTAATCGTCCTACAATAGGAAAAAGTATCGGTGACTGCCTCCCCCAATATTTCTTGTCTCCATTCCAAAGAACTTCTTTGTTATACTTCTTCGAATATATTCTTGTTAATTCCGCTCCACTACTTTTACTCTCTATTATTAGATCCTCATTTTCTAAAATATACATATATCCTCCAAATTCATCTATATTATAGTTAATAAATATAAATTATGTAAAAAAAGCTATCTTTTGCAAGATAGCTTACTTTATATCATTTAAGTTAATTATTTATTAAAAGTTTTTTTTACATAAGCTTTTATTTCTTCTGCAGTCCCTAGAGATAATATTTCCTCTGAGAATTCTTTCATTTCTTCAAAGCTTACTGAATTTATTAATTTTCTAGCAGGTAATATTGATATTGGACTCATTGAGAATTCATCTAATCCAAATCCAAGTAATATTGGTATCATTAATTGATCCCCTGCAGATTCTCCACACATTCCAGCCCATTTGCCTTCTTTGTGTGCATTATCTATAACCATTTTTATAAGTCTAAGTACAGCTGGATTAAATTGGTTATATAAGTAGCTTATTTTTTGATTCATTCTATCAACTGCACAAGTATATTGAATTAAGTCATTAGTTCCTATTGAGAAGAAATCAACATGCTTAGCAAGAACATCTGATATTACTGCAGCAGATGGAACTTCTATCATCATACCAACTTCTACTTCATCAGAATAAGCTATATTTTCAGCTTTTAACTGTGCTTTAACTTCTTTACAAACTTCTTTAGCTTGTAATAATTCTTCTAATGAAGATATCATTGGGAACATTATTCTTAATTTTCCATGAACACTAGCTCTATATAAAGCTCTAAGTTGAGTTACAAATATTTCTTTTCTATCTAGGCAAAGTCTTATCGCTCTGT
The DNA here is from genome assembly GCF_024621905.1 of Terrisporobacter muris. Classification (NCBI taxonomy): domain Bacteria; kingdom Bacillati; phylum Bacillota; class Clostridia; order Peptostreptococcales; family Peptostreptococcaceae; genus Terrisporobacter; species Terrisporobacter muris. The sequence goes on along the minus strand of NZ_JANKBY010000034.1, from coordinate 10,120 downwards.
ATCCTAAGAATGGATTCATTTCTTCATCCATTGGTAGATAATCTAATTTCTTATCTCCACCTATATCAAGAGTTCTTATAACTATTGGTTTTCCATCCATTCCTTCAAGTACTGCTTTGTAAGCATTGTATTGCTCTTCTTCACTTGGGAAATCACTTCTATCCATATATAAGAATTCTGTTCTATAAAGTCCTACACCTTCAGCATCATTCTTTATTAGACCGTCTACATCTCCTGGAGTACCTATGTTACCTGCAAGTTCCACATGTCTTCCGTCAGTAGTTACAGTTGCCTGCCCTTTTAACAATTCTAAAGCCTTTTTGTATTCTTCAAAATCAGTTTTTAATTTTCTATATGTAGCTATAGTTTCTTCATCTGGATTTATTATAACTTCACCAGTATCTCCATTAAATGCTACAAAATCACCATCTTTGATTTCTTTAGTAGCATCACTTAAACCAACTATAGCAGCTATTTCTAATGTTCTAGACATTATAGCAGTATGAGAAGTTCTTCCACCTATATCTGTTAAGAAACCTAAAACTTTTTTCTTGTCCATTGTTGCTGTATCAGATGGTGTTAAGTCATGAGCAACTAGTACTACTTCTTCAGCTAAGTCAGCTAAATCTACAACTTTTACACCTAATATATGTCTAAGCACTCTATTTGTTACGTCTTTTATATCAGCAGCTCTTTCTCTCATATATTCATTGTCCATAGATTCAAACATAGCTACGAACATTTCTTTTATTTCATTTAATGCAAAATCTGCATTAACTTTTTCATCGTTTATTTTGCTAACAGCAGATTCTACTAGTTCTGGATCTTCCAATACTAATAAGTGTGCTTCAAATATTTCAGCTTCATGCTCACCAAGTTCTGCTAAAGCCTTTTCCTTAACCTTTGTTAATTCTTCTTTTGAAACTTCAACTGCAGATCTTAATTTTGCTACTTCTGCCTCACAATCAGTTATCGATTTTCTTTCTATTACTAATTCTGTATCCTCAATTACTAATGCTTTCCCCAATACAATCCCTGGAGATGCTCCTATTCCCTTTAACATGTTGATTCTCCTCCTAAAGATATTATTTACATTAAAACCTGGGTAATTTATACCCAGGCTTCTATTGGATTATTCACCAAATCCAGATTCTACTAATTCAACTAAAGCATTAACTGCTGCTTCTTCATCTGCACCAGCTGCACATATAGTTACTTCTTCACCTTTTCCAAGGCCTAAACTCATTATTCCCATTATTGATTTAGCGTTTACTACTTTACCTTTGCATTTTACTTCAACTGTTGAAGTGAATTCTGATGCTTTCTTTACAAACATACCAGCTGGTCTTGCATGTAAACCTGTTTCATTTTTGATTACTACTAACTTTTCCATTTTACAACCTCCAGGCAAATTAAAAAATTTAATTAAATAATTAGCTTATTTTTGTTTATTAAAATCATAAATAATCAAATTAGTGATTATTTTCGCTAATTTACTAATTGAGTGAGTGACAAGTAACTTATCATCATTCATTTGTTTATTACAAACTTGGACTACTTTATTAAAATCATAAAGTTCAATCCTATTTATATTATTTTCCTCAAGCTTTCTTTCATATATACTGTAAAAAATATCTTTGTAGGTTGAGCTTTTATCAATATCTAAAACCTCAATAATTTTAGGTATTATATTTTCCATCAATGTTCTTCGATTTATATCTTTTTTTATATTCAATAAATAACATAAATCATTTATTGTATCCTTACTTAGATTACAGATTTTATTAAAGCAATAATCTTCGTTATATTTACAGTCAAGATTGAAGAAATAATTAACACCATCATACCTCTTATAAGCTTTCATTGTATCAAGATATCCAAGCTTTATATTTGTTTCAATATGATCCTTATCTTTGTTAAGTGAACCTCCCAAATACTGAGATGGTACTATAACTTTTAAATTTAAATCTTGATATCGATTTATTATCATCCTTCCAAGGAAGTCATCAACTAATCTAATTACTACTATATCATCATATCCCTTTTGTGCCAACATATTAATTGGTATATTGTCAGAAAACATTCCATCTAGATAAAGTTTGTCATCAAGCTTGTCCAATTGAAATATAGGTAATGATGCACTTGCTATTAAGTAATCTACTAATCTTCCCTCTGGTATATCATCTGTATAAAGAAGCTTTGGGAATATCTTACCATCCCAATATGCTGTAGTTATACCAAAGTCTATATTAGACTTTCTTATTTTGTCTTCATCGATTTTTTCCTCTAATAGTTTTCTAAGTGGGCTTATATCTATCCCTTGGTTTTTTCTAGCTTTATTCATTAGTTCAACTACATCATGAAAATTTTTTGCCTTCATTTCAAGATTTTTATATCTTTCATATGTATCTTCATCTATATTCATAAAGCTTTTATAATCATAGTTTACCCAAATATCTTCCATAGCATCAAAATCTCCTTGAACAATAAGTGCCCCATTTAATGCTCCTATAGAAGTTCCTGCTATGCCAGTAAACTGTATCCCTAAATCTTTCAAGGCTCTATATGCTCCTATTTGATAAGCGCCTTTTGTTCCCCCACCTTCTAATACAAGACCTTTTTTCATTTTATCACCTAACTTTTCATGGAGAATATATATAATATAATACATTCTCCATATTTTTTCCATGTTATTTTATAGCCCCTTTGGTATTTACAACTTTAACTGACTTTAAAAATAATTTCTTTTCTATCGGTTTTAGTGATAAGTTGTTCATTATATAATTTTCTTCATCTACAAGATAAATTTTTTTATATCCTGTTTTTAAGAAAGACATACATACTGTTCTTATATCTTCTTCATCTTCACATTCAAAGAAAGACGGTGAAACTACCAACTTATATAATGATATTTTTTTGTTTTTCATAGTCTGTTTATAAGTGTTTAAAAAATTACTTGCCTCTTTTTTACTTATAAAACCACTTACATCAATATAAACTCTTTTTTCATCTTCATTTATGTTCATATTTATCACTTATCTCACCTCCAAATAATTCATTGTCTTATTATATGAATTAAGCTTGGCAAAAGTGCTATAAGTTAAGTGATTTATTAATTAATTCGTTAATTTTATTTTGCAGGAAATGGCTTTCATTTTCAAGGTAATTAATTTCCTTATTAAGGATATTTTTTTTACCTTGCAACTTTACTCTATTTTTGCTCATTTCAACTTCTTTTTTTATAGAAATTATTTTTTTGCTAGTATCTTCTATTTCATTATAATTCTTATCTTTAAATATCTTTAATTTCATCACTTTATTTGGATAGTAATCATATATTTTATTTCCCATACATTTTCCTATCATTTTAAAATATCTATCATATATTTTACTATTTAATATTCCAACTATGTATTCATATGAAAATACCTTTTCATACTCTTTTTTTATATAGAATGAATACACATCCGCACTGCTAAAATTATTGTTGTTATCTATAGCAAACTTATTATTAGAACTTTTATATGGATACATTATTTTTCTTCTTTCAAATAAACTTGTATCTCTGCCCCATTGAAGTTCATACCATTTTCTAACTTTCTTAATACACTCTCTTCTGTTTTCTAATTTATTTTTGTAAGGTTTAAAGCATTTTTCTTCAATATAGGGATAATTATTAATCTCCTCAATATCATTTGAATAAATTAATTTTTGATCACTTTCTTCTATTATATATTGATTTACATTTCTATTTTTTATCCATGACTTTAAAAGTTTTTTATCAATATGTTTTATTCTTTCATCTTGGTTATTTAATATAAATGCCTTGTCGCAACCAGTAATTATTCCTTGAAAACTTATACATATATCCTCTAAAGTATATTCACTTTTTTCCTCTATTCTATCATAAAGTATTTTTTCTTCATGATTAAGTATTATCCAATCATTTTGTAAATATTTTTGATTAATGCTTATTTTCTCACATTTATCACCATCTAATAATATCTTTAAGTCTTTTATATTATCAATATTTATACTATCTCTTATTTTATATGTAGCTAATATATTATAATCTGTTTTTTTCTCTAAAATAGCTATGAGAGTTGCTATACCTAAGTTTTTAAACACATTAACATTTTTTAAGTCTATAATTTTTTTTATATTACAACTGCTCCAAAGATAATCTCTAAGAAATTTACCTGATGGACTTTCTAAAAAATACCTCGGTGTAATAAATCCAATTTTCCCCTTATCATTTATTAAGGATAAAGCTTTTTTATAAAAACAAAAATACACGTCTGCCTTATCTTTATAAACTTCTTTATATTCACTTAATAAAAATTTTTTATATTCTTTATCTAACATCTTATGACCTATATAAGGTGGATTTCCTACAATATAATCAAATTTAATGAAATACTCTTTCCTTAGAGCATCTTCACAACTTATATTGTTTATGATTATTGGAGTGTCTTTTTCTTCATTGTCATAATATAATTTCTTTTTATTTAAAGTTTGTTTTAATATATTTATTGCATCTTTATCTATATCTACACCATAAATGCATTTACTTATAATATGATCACTTATATTATTAATGTATTCTTCACCATATTTCTTATTTATTTCTTCTATATTATTTTTTATTAGTGTATATAGCACATCATAAACTTCTATTAAAAAGTTCCCACACCCACATGATAAATCTAAAATCTTAGGTTCTGGATTTTTGACTATATTGTGATTTTTAAACATTTCTTCTAATATGTATTTAACTATTATTTTGGGTGTATAGTAGATCCCCTTTATTTTTTTATCGTATAAAGTTAAGCTTTCTTCATATGATTTTGCAAATTCATAATTATCTATTTTTCTCCCCCCTTACAAACTTCATGCCCTCTGTTGAAATTATAGCATATTTGTTTTTTGTATAAATATGTAAATTAAAAAACCGCCCCTTTTTAAGAGGCGGCTAAAATTATTTCAATACTCTTCTTCCATTTACAAAAGCATTTGAATAATAATTGCTATCTAATTGAGAAATTACCACTTTACCCTGACCTGAAGATGAATGTATAAATTGATTATTGCCTATATAAATTCCTACATGAGAAATAACATTACCTTTAGCTCCTACAGTATCAAAAAATACTAAATCTGATGGTTGTAGATCTTCTTTACTTATATATGTCCCGTAAGCTCCTTGCTCCTTAGATGTGCGTGGTAAAGATATATTAGCTATATTTTATATACATACCAAGTAAACCCAGAACAATCAAATGTATTAGGACCTTCGTCCGTCCACACATATTTCTTTCCAAATAAAGTTTTAGCATATTCAATTATTTTGGCTGCCTTTGCAGAGATGGTTATTTGATTAATATCTGTAGTTTTATCACTTAAGTATTTGTGCTCGATAAAAATCCAAGTGTATCTTATATCTAACTAGAGTCCATCAATCTGACTGTGGTGATATTTCTACTTCACTATTCTTAGGTAGTTATTGTATTATTTCATAATCAGTTGATGGTCCCTTTCTAAAATTCAAATTATCTGTATTAACTTTTTTTATTTTATTTTCTATAATTTCACTCATATCATCTCTTATAATTTAATATTATAAGATTATCAAGTCCTATTGATAATTTTAACAGAGAAAAACTCTATTATTGTAAATATATGCATGTTTATAGATATTTATGTTTGTATATTTTTATGTAAAAAAACTGTCTCTAAAAATAGAGACAGTTTACAGTCTATAATACTCTTCTAGCATTTACAAAAGCTCCATTATAATAAGAACTCATTTGCGATATTACAACTTTCTTTTTACTTGATGAAGCGTGTATAAACTCATTGTTACCCATATATATTCCAACGTGACTAACATTTCCATCATTTGATCCATTTGTATCAAAGAATATTAAATCACCAACTTTTAAATTACTTTTACTTACAGAAGTACCATACTTACTTTGATCCTTTGAAACTCTTGGTATAGTAACATTTACTGAATTTTTAAATACGTAGTATGTAAAACCTGAACAATCAAAGCTACTTGGGCCTTGAGCTCCCCATACATATGGCTTTCCAAGTAAAGTCTTAGCTAGTGATATAACTTTACTTGCTGATGAAGATGTCGAAGTAGAACTATCTGAAGCAGTACTACTTAAATACTGACTTGAAACATATCCTGTTTGGCCATTATATTTTATTTTTGACCATCCATTTGATGTTGATATTACTTCAACCTTATCTCCACTTGATAACTTTCCTATTACCGAGTTATTTGTTGATGGCCCACTTCTAACATTTAATGATGAAGCATTTACATATTTTATTGTTGTAGTACTTGATTGTGGAGCACTACTACTTAAGTATTTACTTGAAACATATCCTGTCTTGCCATCATATTTTATTTTTGACCATCCATTTGATGTTGATATTACTTCAACCTTATCTCCACTTGATAACTTTCCTATTACCGAGTTATTTGTTGATGGCCCACTTCTAACATTTAATGATGAAGCATTTACATATTTTATTGTTGTAGTACTTGATTCTGGAGCACTACTACTTAAGTATTTACTTGAAACATATCCTGTTTTGCCATCATATTTTATTTTTGACCATCCATTTGATGTTGATATTACTTCAACCTTATCTCCACTTGATAATTTCCCTATTACTGAGTAACTTGTTGATGGTCCACTTCTAAAGTTTAATGATGAAGCATTTACATACTTCGTCGTTTTAGTGCTTGATGTATCTTTCTCCACATAATCGCCATAAACATATCCTGTTTTACTAGAATATTTAACTTTTATCCAAGAACCGCTTTCACCTAAGTACTCTACTTTATCACCTTTGTTAAACTTCCCAATTGATGAATAACTTGTTGATGGTCCACTTCTAAAGTTTACTGCATCTGCTGTTATGATCCTATATTCAGTATCCGCAAATGCTGTCGTCATTCCTGTATGTAACATTATTGATGATGCTACTAATCCTGTTAAAACGTATTTCTTATCAATACTCATAAATGTATTATAACTTATTATAAGTTATAATTCACTCAACTCCTCTCCCAATGTTATTTTATATATATTGTCAATTTTAAATATAGCTTACCTAAATACTTTCAAATATTACTATTAGTATTATTACAAAAATGTAAGTATTTGTCCATAATACTAAGGGTATTTACATTATTTACATGAGTAATTTACTAGTTTTTGGATATAATAATAGGCCAGCAATTACTTTGCTGACCTATTATTATATCAATTTATTATTGTTTACCTGTGCTTCCAATTCCGCCTCTATCTTCTGCTTGAAGCTTTTCAACTTCATTAAAAACTATCTTAGGTTGGTTTTCTTGAATTCTAAATTGGCATATTCTATCATTTACTTCTATTACTGTGTCTCTAAGAGCAAATACTGGCATAAACCACCAATCATTTGGTCCACAATATGTATTATCTACTATTCCACAGTGATTAGTTTGAATTATACCAAAGTTTTTGAAAGTACTACTTCTTGGTACTATATGAGCTTCATAACCTTTTGGTAATTCCATAGCCACACCTAACGGAATTAATTTAAACTCTCCTGCTTTTAATTCAACTTTTTCAGCTGCTCTTAAATCTATCCAATCAGATTTTCCATCTATGTATTCTAATCTTTTTATCTCATCATTAAGATATTGAATTTTAATATTTTTCATTTCTTAATCTCCTTTTAAAGTTTAACTATTATATCCAATTTTAAATACTTTTATATTTTACTACAATATATAATAATATGTAAGAGTGTAAGAATTTAATTTGCAAATACTTGAGAGAACACCTATTCTATGGTAATATTGTAAATGTTCAAAAGGAGGTAGAAAATGAAACTTATTTTAGCAGAAAAGCCATCTGTCGCTAAAACTATTGCATCCTTTTTAGGTGCCAATGTAAGATGTAATGGATATTTTGAAGGAAATGGATATATTATTACTTATGCATTTGGACATTTAGTTTCTTTATATGATATGAAGGATTATGATAAGGATAGATACTCTGGATCATGGAAGATGGAGAATTTTCCATTTATCCCGCAAGATAGATTTAAATTTAAAGTTGAAGATTCTAAAAAAAATCAATTTGATGTAATTAACACTCTATTACATAGAGATGATATTGAATATATTATAAATGCAACAGATAATGACCGTGAAGGTGAACTAATTGCCTTTTTAATTTTTCTTATGGCAAAAAATAAAAAGCCTGTAAAAAGAATATTAGTAAACGAATGGACACCTCAAGATATAACAAAAGGTCTTCAAAATCTTAAAGATGAAGAAGATATGAGAAACTTACAAGCAGCAGGATATACAAGATTAATAACAGACTGGTTAATAGGTATAAACTTTACTTCTATTGCAACACTTAAATATGGTAATGGAAAGTTATTAAATATAGGACGTGTAATTCTTCCAACTGTAAAACTTGTTTATGATAGAGATATGGAAATTCGAAACTTTGTTCCAAAAACTTATTATGAAATAGAAGGAAGTTTTAGATGTAAAAACGGTGAATATAAAGGTAAATTAGTAAAAAATAAAAATAGTAAATTTGATACACCAGAAGAAGCTAGAGCAATAATTGATAGTATTACTTCTAAAGAAGGTATCATAACTGATAAAAAAGTAACTACTTCTAAAGAATATGCTCCTAAATTATTTTCTTTAACTTCACTGCAAGGTTATATTACTTCAAAGTATAGTAATTTTACATCTGACAAGGTCCTTACAGTCTGTCAGTCTTTGTATGAAGGTAAAGGTAAAGGTGGATATATTACTTATCCAAGGACTGACTCAGTTTTCCTAGAAGAAAGCTTAGTCGATAAAACTTCTGATACTTTAAACAAATTAAAAAAGGGCCTACCTTATGAAAGTAAAATTAAATTTACTAAAACAAAAAGAGTTTTTGACTCTTCAAAGGTTGATAGCCATAGTGCCATCACACCAACTTATATAGTACCAACTAAATTAACGCCTGATGAAGCTATTGTTTACAATGCCATCAAGGATAGATTTATAGCTAACTTTATGCCACCTGCAGAGTATGAAAATACAGAAATAAAAACTGATGTGAATAAAAATATATTCATTACAAAAGGAAAAGTCCTTAAGGTTAAAGGATATTTAGAAGTTTATAATAAAGAAGAAAAAGATGATTTACTTCCTATGATGGATAAAAATGAGGCAGTTGATGTTATAGAAGTAAAACCTATAAGTAAACAAACTACTCCTCCTAAGCCATATACAGAAGATACTTTACTTAAAGCCATGAAAAACTGTGGTAAAAATGTACCTGAGGAAGATACAACAGTATTATCTGGTTACTCTATAGGTACTTCTGCAACTCGTGCTGATGTCCTTAAGAAAATCGGTCAAGTTGGATATGTAAGTAAAAAAGGTAAGTCTTACGCTATAACTGATTTAGGTCAAAATCTAGTAGAAATTTTCCCTGTCAAAGAATTATTTGACGTGGATTATACTGGTAAACTAGAAAAAAGTTTAAGCGATATTCAAAAAGGGCAATATACAAGAAAAGAATATCTTAATAACATTATGAGTTTTATTTGGAATAGTGTTAATTTAATTAAAAATGATAGGCCTAGAAAAATAAGTACAGAAAGTTTTACTTATAATGCTAAAACTAAGAGGTTTGTAAGTGATAAATCTATATCATCATCTAAAAAATCTACATCTTCTAAATCTGTTACAACTAAAAGTTCTGGATCAAACGATAATACTCCTTTAGGTAAATGTCCAGTATGTGGCGGAGATGTTCTGGAAAACTCTAAAGGCTTCTTATGTACTAATTATACTAACTGTAAATATGGTATTTTTAAAGACGATAAATATTTACAGTTATTTAAAAAGAAACCTACTAAAACTATGGTAAAAAGCTTGCTAAAAAAAGGTGAAGCTAAGGTGAAATCCTTAACTGGTAAAGATGGAAATAAGTTTGATGCCATACTTAAATACGAAAAAAATGACAAGGGTTATTATTCTTGGTTAATAAAAAAAGATCAATAATAAAAATAGAGGGATTAATTGCTTTAATAC
>NZ_JANKBY010000349.1:0-3554 GCF_024621905.1 Terrisporobacter muris | reverse complement strand
AAGTAATGAATCTTATAGGAGATGTAAAAGGTAAAAATGTTATCATGTTAGACGACATGATAGATACAGCAGGAACTATAACAAACGCAGCTAATGCACTTAAAGAGTTTGGGGCTAAAAACATATAATAATCACTTTTATGAATTAAGTGATCATGATATAAATGAAATAAATAAATTAGTCGATGAAAAATATAGTACTTGGCATTGGAACTTTGGTCATTCACCTAAATACTCCCTTAATAATGAAGTTAAATATCCTGGTGGTAATATAGAGTTTAGTTTAAATGTAGATAAAGGGATAATTAATGAAATAAAGTTCTTCGGTGATTTTTTTGGTAAAAAGGATGTTTCTAATATAGAAGATTTATTAAAAAATGTAATGCATAATGAATCTAGTATAAAATCTACTTTAAACAATATCGATATTAATGATTATTTTTTAAATTGTAATATAGATATTTTAGTAGATGGAATAATGGGTGTAAAATAGATATTAAGATAATTAATGTTCTCTTTCTATATACAATCTTTACATTTTAAAAATGAAGAATAAGCTATATGCCTATTCTTCATGCATTCTTTTCTTTTCGAAATTATCTAAATCCTTATTTAATTTTTTACCTATCTTCCAAGCTAAAAAAGTTATTAAAAGTAAAGTTACCACTTTTAAAGGACTTGTTATAAACCCCATGATGTCGTTACCTATATAGCTAACTATAAAAAACATAACAAGCTTACCTGCTACTACAGCAGATATAAAATCTGTTGTATGTCTTTTAGCTAAACCTTGAGATATTGTAACTACACAAGCTGGCAAAAATGGACAAGCATAAGCTAAAAATAGTAGCTTAAATCCTTTTTCCTCAACCCAATCAATTGCTTTTTCAACTTTTTCATTTTTTAATATTTTAATAAATTTCTTATTACCAATTTTCTTAACTAATAAAAATAAACATATTGTTCCAGATGTAGAACCTATCCATGATATTATTAATCCTGGATACATACCAAATAAGGCTGCATTAGCAGTGACAATTGCAACTAATGGTAATATTGGTAAAAAGCTTTCTATAAATACACTAGTCAACCCAACCATAATTGACAATAGCCAATAGTCATTTACGATATTGTATATATTTTGAATAAAATCCATAACAGCCTCCTTCCTATGAATTAAAAGTTTTAAAAATATTATATCATAATATTTTTTGTTTAAATCAATTATGAATAAACTTTCATATTTTCTTAACAATTTACGTTATTATACCCTTTATTCTTACTTTTTTCTTACTTTTTATAATTAATTATTTGTGTTTACTAAAAATCATCTAAAAAATAAAAAGACCGCTAAAAGCGATCTAAAGTTTATTTCAAGATTTGTTTTACATGTAAATCCATTTGAGGATATGGTATTGAAATATTTTCTTCATCAAATTTAATTTTAACTTGCTCTAATAAATCAAAATATACTGTCCAATAATCAGGTGTATTTACCCAAACTCTTACAGCAAAGTTTAAAGAATTTGGACCTTGTTCAAATAAACCTACAAATGGCTCTGGATAATCAAGAACTAATTTGTTTTTAGCTACTATTTCTTTTAGTACGCTTCTAACTTTTAAAATGTCACACTCATATCCTGCTGAAAATATTAAATCCACTCTTCTAGTATCTTTTGTGGAATAATTTATTAAACTTCCATTTGATAAAGTTCCATTTGGTATTAATACCACTTTGTTATCTACTGTAGTTAAAGTAGTATAAAACACACCAATTTGTTCAACAGCTCCTTCAAATTGACCTGTTTGAATATAATCTCCAACTTTAAATGGTCTAAGAAGTAAAATTATAAATCCACCTGCAAAGTTTGATAAACTACCTTGAAGTGCAAGACCTATTGCAACCCCAGCTGAAGCTACTATGGCAGCTAAGCCTGATAATTCTAAATCCCAATATCCACCAGCAATCACAAGTACTAATAAACCTTTTAAGGATATGCCTATAAAAGATTTAGTAAATTTCACTAATGTCATATCTATATTTCTTTTTTCTGAAAAAACTACAAATTTTCTTGCTAATTTATTGATTACCTTAAACCCTATTACTATTAAAATTATACCAATTACTAATTTTGCACCACTAGTCATCGCCCAATCCAGTATTTTAGTAGTCATAGTTTCTATTGTCATATTTTTAAAATTCATATTTTGTATTTCTTTTTGCATTTCTTCAAACATTAATTTACCTCCAAATTCACTGCATATATAAATAAAATAATACACTGTTTTGCGATTATTGTCTAGAATGAAGGTAAACAATTATAAAAAATCATATAATGTAAATTTATGTAATTTAATCTATTAAATAATCATCCATACTTCTAAAATAAATTTCCACAGGCTTTTCTTGACTACTAAATAAAAGAGGTGTAAGAGAATAAGCATAGCTTCCTGCATTGTTTATGGAAATCAAGTCATTAAGTTCAGCTTTGGGTAGTACAATATCTTTCGCTAGAATATCAACAGCTGTACATAAATTTCCACCTACAGTAACTATTTCTTTAAGATTTTCCCTTTCATTTTCATTTTTAATTAAACTTATCTTATAAGAATCATAAGATGTAAAGAGTGGCTCCATCATTTTTAAATCATTTTTTTCATTAGTATAAGACACAATAAGCTCGCTAATTGTAGGTTTAAAGAATCCATTATATCCATTTTGCACAATTATGTATTTTGAGCCTCTAGATTCTTTAATATCAATTATTGGTGTAACATAAACTCCACTTTTACAAACTAGAAATCTCCCACTTTCTATGATAAATCTAGTATTTAACTTTTCTTTATATTTTGCAATTAAATTATTTGACATAATACTAAGTTTATCAATATCTAAATTTTTATAAGAATCACCATATGATATACCTAATCCTCCACCAAAATTAATAAATTTAAGATTAAAATTCATTTTATCTTTACAAAATAAAGCAAGCTCCAATACATACTCATAGTAATTATAAATAGTTTCATAATCTAAAATTTGTGACTGAAGGTGTACATGAATTCCTATAATTTTAATATTATTTAGATTATCTATAAAGTCTTTGTAATCTAATAAGCTTTCTTCATCAACACCATACTTACTACTTAGAGGCTTTCCTCCAAATACATTATAATTAGCATTAATTCTTAAACCTACTTCCAATTGAATATTTCTATCTTTTCCAATTTCATTTAATAAACTTAATTCATTATAACTATCAGCTGTTATTATACATTTATCCATAGATTCTTCAATATCTTTTCTTCTTTTTCCTGGTGAAGAATAAATTATATTTTCTTTATTTATATTAGCTGCACTTGATATTTCCACTTCTTTAGCAGATGCGGCATCAGCGCCTATACTATTCTTACTTATAAGTTCTACTATATTTTTATTTGGATTAGTCTTAATAGAATACAAAATCTCAAATTCACTGAATTTATCTTGTAATATATTAATTGCCTTTAAAATTTCTTCCTCATCATATATATAAAATGATTTATTTACTTTAG
>NZ_JANKBY010000348.1:0-3627 GCF_024621905.1 Terrisporobacter muris | reverse complement strand
TATATAATTTAACAGTTTTTGCGTGATCTATATAAAATTCATGATATCTAATAAATATAACTTTAAATAAAAAGCCTGTTACATTCTCATATAACAGACTTTTTGTTTAACATTATATATTCTATTTTAATTTTGATAGTTTATATCCATTTCATCAAGATATGAAAAGTTCTTTATTTCATTACCATCTAAATTTTCTTTATTCATATCAACAGCATTAATTCTACTATTATTATAAGTATTATAATAATAGATACCACTATTTTGACACATACAAGAAGTATATTGAGTAATATCATTTATTCCTTCTGGTGTTACTACAGAATAATTAGACATGGCCACATTATTTAACATATGAAAAAAATCACTAACTCCCTTGATACCATTTTCAACTTCATCTACTCTAGATCTTAAGAATGATATTCTTACAAATCTTGATGTTGTGGAAAAATCACCAGGAAGTCCCCATGATCCTAGCCCTTGTCCCAATGGCTTTAATTCCTTCTTAACCCAAGTTGTATTTTCAGGTTGTTTAGAACTCGCTGATATATATTGTCTTAGATTTGTAACATGCCAATCAAATGTGGGAGAATTAGTTAATGTACTTATATTATTGTCATAAACTTCTAATTTTTCCTTAGTTTTTTCAATGACTATACTTTTACCATTTGTATCAACTACCATCCAATGAAGTGTAGCTAATCCAGTTTGTGGATTTATTGTCTTACCTACTATTTCAACGTTATTAAATGCCTCCTTAACTTCTTCTGTTGTTTCAAAATTACCCAATATCCATGGAATAATATCATGAGGTGCTAAATTAATCTTCCCTTCTACTGCATCATTTTCATAGTATGCATATTCAGGAAAATTAAGCCCAGCACAAGCCAAACCTTTTTCATTCATACCATCAGCAAACATTGGATGATTATCAATAATCGTTGCCATTCCTATCATTGCATATTTAACATTTTCAATCTTATCAGTTACTACATTCTTGTATGAGAACTTTCTAGGAACTAGATAAACTGATTGATTAAAGTTATACTCTAAATCCATATTCCTTCCAAATAAATAATTTCCATCTTTTGTTCTTAATGATAGAGCCGTACACATATGATAAATTTCCTCCTTCAATAAGGTTCTATTTTCATTGCATATTTTTTACTATTTATTTGAAATTAATTCATATAACTTCTTTTTTCTATATTAACCCTTTACGGTTACCTAATTTTCAATATTATAATTACTCCATTTCTCGGAAATCTTTTAAAGCATTTTTTAGATAAGCTTCCTTAATAGAATAATCTTGACTTACAGTCCTTCCAAGTGCATCTGCCTTTGCTAATAACACTAAATCTTCTGGACAAACTGACCTAGAAAATAACTTTCTAGTACTTTTTAATTTACTATTTTGATTTGCCAATTGGTTTGGCTGCATATGAAATTCTGTCATATTTAATACATAATTTCTAAATTCATCATCTTCTTTTTTACTTATTCTATTCAAAAATTTTCTAACTAATTTTAAACCTATTCTTTCGTGATTATACGAAATTATTTTTCCATCTTCTTTTGTCCTAGTTGTCAAAACTTTTCCAAAATCATGGCATAAAGCTGAGTACATAAAACCAAGTGGGTTTGTAGCTTTATCTTTTAATTTAGCAGCTTCATCTATCACCATCATGGTATGGTTAAATACATCTCCCTCTGGATGATGAATAGGAGATTGTATAACTCCTATCAAATCATTTACTTCTGGAAAATCATCTTTTAATTTATTATTTTCTTTTAACTTTTTGAAATATATTGATGGTTTTTCATTCGTCAATAATACTCTTTCAAGTTCCTTTTTTCTATCTAAATCTCTTGTCATAATTTAAAGTCGCCTCATTCATAAAAATTATTGTTATAAACTTTTCTATTTCTATTATAATATTTTTTATTTACTTTTAACCATTAGATATTGCTAATTTATTTATCTCATTAATATCAGTTCCTGTAATTACTAATATATCATCCTGAAGTATTTGTGTTGAACCTTTTGGAATAATTATATCTCCGCTTCTCTTTATCATTACAACAAGAATTTCATCTGGTATATTAGCATCTACTATTGTTTTATTGGCAAAATTACTTGTAGCTCCCACACTTATCTCCATAAGTTTCGTACTCTTATCCTCTTGATACATTCTTAGCTTATCAAAATTATTTCCAGTAACAACTAGTATATCTCCTGGAAGGATTATAGTTGATCCCCTTGGAACAAATACATCTCCTTTTCGTTTTATCATTACAATGAGAATATCTTCTGGTATATTACTATCCATAATGGTCTTATTGACAAGGTTACTATCATCAGTAATTGATATCTCTATTAGTTTTGTACTTTTATCTTCTTTATAGTCATTAAATGTTTTAAAAACTGAAGATTCATTATCTATTAAATCTAGTTTTAATGCAATCTTTGGTATTAATGTTCCTTGGACTCCAACTGAGAATAACGCTATAAAAAATATAATATGGAATATATCACTATAAATTGGAACCCCATAAGTTACTGCAAATATAGCAAAGGCAATAGATGCAGCCCCTCTAAGTCCTACCCAAGATATAAATAGTTGCTGTTTAAATGGTATCTTAAACCAACTTAAAATACTAAATGTAGCTATTGGTCTTGCTATTAATATCATAAATATGGATATCTCAATTCCCTCTATCAACACATTAGGTATCTTAGACGGATAAGATAGTAAACCTAGTAAGAAAAATAACGTTATTTGCATAAGCCATGATATACTATCAAAAAATTCAAATATACTTTTTTTATGAGGAACTTTACTATTTCCAATTATTATTCCACCTATATATGCGCTTAAATATCCATTTCCACCAAATAATTCACTTAGTCCATAAGATAAAATTGCAATTGCTGTTACAAATATTGGGTAGAACCCATCTATCTCAAAATTTATATGCCTCAATAAATATATAGTCAATTTTGATAATACAACTGCAGATATAATACCTACTGAAACCTGACTAAATAGCATTGGAAATATGCTTGAAGAACCCTGATTAGACATTAATGAAAGAATTATTATAGTTAACATATAAGCAAAAGGATCATTACTTCCACTTTCAATTTCTAGTATGGATGCAATAGAACCTTTTAAATTTAATTCTTGAGAACGAAGTATAGAAAATACTGAAGCTGCATCTGTAGATGCTACTATAGAACCTATGAGAAGACTTTCTAACAATGTAGTTTTTAATATTACATAACAAAACATCCCAGTAAGGCCTGCTGTAATAACTACACCTAATGTTGACATTAACATTGATGGAATAGCAACAGGACGCGCCATATGCCAATTGGTCCCAAATCCACCAAAAAACATTATAAAGATAAGAGCTAAAGTACAAATATTTTTTGTTAATTCGAAGTTATTATAATAAATCCCCACTAACCCATCCGATCCGAATAACATACCCAATACTATAAATATTAAAAGTATCGGAACTCCAAATTTATATAATACTTTACTTGATGTGATACATATTAATATTACAAATGAACATATAACCATCAATTCTATCATATTATTCCCCCTTTACTATATATTT
>NZ_JANKBY010000347.1:0-3638 GCF_024621905.1 Terrisporobacter muris | reverse complement strand
ATATGTGAATAGGTATGACTTTATTTGCTATAATTGTAGAATATTTGTTATAATGGATATATCTTTAATTGTATTTGCAGAAAGGATTTAGTATGAAAGGTTTATTATCATTAGATTTATCAATTATATTTATACTGATATTTATGTACCTTTTTTCAAGGATTTCAATAAATATAAAGCACAAAAATACGAGCATTGTAAAAGAGCTATTTTTATTAGGGTTTGTCCTATCCATATTGATGATATTAACACTTAATACTTATACTTTATGGGCAAAAGCTTTATTATTTGTACCCTTAGGTTTCTTTACTTTTTACTGTTTTGAAGGAAGCACAAAAGATACTTTGATAATATGCGTTTTAATGATAGCTGTTGTACAAATTGCTTTGTTCTTGGACCCAGGTAAAGTAGCTAGTATTAATGATGTTATTTTAAATATAGTAGGTGGATTAGTAGGAATATTTGTATCTGATAAACTTATAAAAAAAACTCAGCTTAGATTTTGCTAAGCTGAGTTTTTTATTTTATTCTGAATAAATCACTAATAAAGTACACCAGCTTTTTAATACATGTTTTATCTATTGTAGACTTATGCCGTTTCAAATCCTACATATACACACTATCATCTAACCTACATACCTACTAAATCTAAAAATTTATTTAAATGATTAATATAACCATCTTTATCCTTATCTAAAGCATCTGTATGATCAGCATCCTTTACTTCAAACTTATCCCTTATTCCATATTGCTTGGCATAAAATATAGCCTTGCACATCTCACAGGGTACAATATTATCACAGTCTCCGTGTATAAACAGCATTGGTGTTTTTACATTTTTTATAGCCCTTATAGGTTCCACCTGATTAAAACTCCATCCACATCTTAATTTTGTAATTTTACTTGTAAAAAATATAACAAAACTTTGTAACATATTTAATTTTATATGACAATATTTCTTTAGTAAAAATTTAGCTTCATCTACGAAACTAGTAAACCCACAGTTATCTACTGCAAATTCTACATCATCATAAACACCTAAATACTCTACTACTATGGCAGATCCCATAGATTCTCCATGAATACCTATTTTTGTATTTTTACCATACTTATTTCTTATCCAATCTATCCAAGATTTTAAATCATCTTTTTCATAATATCCTAGCGATGTGTTTTTACCACCGCTTAGCCCGTGATATCTATGGTCATAAGCCAGTATACTAAATCCCCTTGGTATATATAGAAATCCATACTTTAACATATCCCACAAATTTGCCGTAATTCCATGTGATAGTATTACAACTTTATCAACGGTTTTGTTAGGAAAAAATATTCCATGTAATTTATATCCATATACGGAGTCAATACTTACTTCTTCTTTTTCTATTTCTTCGTATGTTTTTATTACATCTGGATGAAAAGTTTTTTCGTTATTATAGTGTTCTTCATAGCTAGTAGTTTTAGGGTTTGTTATACGTTTAGAAAAATAATATCCTACTACAAAACCAGTTATATTTACAATGATGATTGTGACACATACCATACTTAGTATTTTCAAACCGCATCTACCTCCACATATTATATTATTCCTTGCTTATCTTATTATTTTCACAAATTCAATGGTATTATAATGCCCAATTCTTAATTTATTTCTCATCATAGTTAATGAGTATTGAAATCTTTACAATTAAAAAAGCTCTTCCACTATTTACAGTGAAAAAGCTTTTATTTGTTATATTTTAAAATTTATCTCAAATCCTGTAGGTTATTTTCTATGCTCATACACCCTAAAATACTAGGTAGTGGTAATCTCTTAGCCTCAATTCCAGCACCAAAGTCCTTCAGAGACTCCTCCAAATCTTTACCATATGTCTTCATTAGGCCTTGTTCCAACTCACTTAAATGAATAAACAAGTATTCTTTCACATCTTCAATACTTTTTAACTTATTGATTTCCTCTCCGCGAAGAATATGCTTAAATATAGCAAATCCTTCTCCTCTAGATGTCCATATAAATATATTAAATGTAACAAAAGATTTCTCCAAATATAGACCTGTACTTATAGAGTTCATATGGTTTATATCTTCGTATAAATCATGGTTAAAATCAATAAATCCACTAGGTGCAACTTCATAAGTCTTGTTTTCATTATATTCAATATCTCTTTTACTTAATCTTTCGTAAAAATCAGCATAACTTTCACTTTCTAGTAAAATTTCTGCTAACTTAGTAGCATTTGCAAATATTCTTTCTTTGTTTATAAAATCTGTCATTTTTATATCTCCTTAGTTGTTAATTTTGAGCAATGATTTAATTTATTACAAATCCTCCATTTGAACTTATTACTTGTCCTGTAATAAAGTCTCCTCCTTCACTGGCTAAAAATAGTGCACATCTTGCTATATCTATAGGTTTTCCAATTCTCATAAGTGGAGTTTCATATTTTAACATTTCTATAGTATCATCATCCACTTCTTTTAACATATCTGTCTCTATAACACCTGGTGCTATAACATTTACTTGTATGTTTGATGGACCAAGTTCTTTAGCTAGAGCCTTGCTCATTCCAATAAGTGCAGCCTTTGACGTGGAATAGTGAACTTCGTTTGCTGCTCCAACCATTCCCCATATAGATGATATATTTATTATTTTTCCACTATGTTCTGATAACATGTATTGTAAAGCTTTCTGTGTTACATAAAACACTGAGTTTAAATTAACATTCATAACTTCATGCCACTCATCATAACTTATGTCTGTGAATAGATTAAACCTACTAATACCTGCATTATTAACTAATACATCTATTTTTTCAAAATTACCAATTGTGAAGTTGACTAAAGCATTTGCCTCATTTACATTTGATATGTCTGCCTTAAATATTTTAACAGAGCATCCATCATTTGTAAGCTCATCAAGCAGTTTCTTTGCTTCTTCTTCTGAATTATTATAATTTATAACCACATTATAATTATTTTTTGCAAATAGTCTTGCAATTTCTCTTCCTATTCCTCTTGAAGACCCTGTAATTAATGCTGTCTTTTTTGTACTCATTTTAAACCTCTTTTTTACTAATATAATTTTTACTTTTTAAATGTTTCATTTTATTAAATCTACAATTATAATTACAACCTTTGCATTGTAGTTTTTTATTTGATATTGGTGCAAATCGCTCTGGGTGTTTTCTTATCATGTATTCCCATTGTAAAAATGCAAACAATGATAGTGCAAATAAACTATAAGTCCAAAAGCTTTTTATAAGCAAAAATGGTGTACAAAACATAACATGATCCCAGTTATATATTCTACATTCATTGCAACATTTGCTTTTAAAGAATAATTTATGAAAAGGACACCACACATTAACACAAAACATATCAGCCCAGTAATAAATCATAAAAACTAAATATATATATGCTGTGCTTAAATTATAATTGAAGTAAATCATAAATAATACCACATTTAAAACTATCCATGCTACAAATACACTTCTAGCATGTTTATTATTTCTCTTTATATATTTATCTAACTTTTCTCTGTCATAGTTATCTGATGGTATATAATGTTTTAAAAATAACTTTCCATTATAAGAGTGACTATTTGTGTATGGAATAATCACTAATAGTGTTTCTATCAT
>NZ_JANKBY010000346.1:0-3639 GCF_024621905.1 Terrisporobacter muris | reverse complement strand
AAATGAGGAGTTTATTTATGGATAATATAAAAAATGAAATAGATGTAAAATTTAAAAATATAGAAAAACTTTTAAAAAATGAACTTATAGGTCAAGATTTATATATAAAAAATTTAATAACTTATATAAAAGAAAAGACAGTTAAAAATGAAAAGGGAGTTCTTATTTTAGTTGGAGAAAAGGATACGGGCAAAAAAACAAGTATTAGAATTTTAATTGAAGAGATGTACAAAGAAAAGTTAATAGAAAGTGATAACATAAATGAAATAAACTTGGATACATACAATTTTAAATTAGGATATAATGCTTTCTTAAGCGACTTACATGACAAATTAAAGTCGAAGTCTAAATGTATAATGTTTAAAAATATTCAAAATGCTATGGAAGATATAGTTCATGTTATATCAGATCTTTGTTTTAATTCTTGTTTCAACTTAAATGAGGATTACATTATAAAAAATGATGTTTTCGTTAAGGCTGATGAAGAAAATAAAGAGGAAATAAATGATATTTTAAATTCAGAAGAAATTCATAAAGAAAAGATAAATCAATTAATTTGTAATAATAAGTTTGTTGTATTTACTTGTGATTATAATGATATCAATTTAGATAAAGTATTTGGCAGTGATCTAATTAACAAAATTGATAAAGTACTTTATACTAAAGATTTAGATAAAAAAGAAAGAAATATTGTGGTGAGAAGAAGGGTAATTGAAACTATAAATCATATAAAAGAAGAATTAGATTTAGATATAATGATTGATTTGAATAAGGATGATGAAAATAAAGAATACTTTGGAATTTGTAAATATCTTCAAGAAAGTTATAAAAAAGATAGCAACTTTGGTATATCTGAATATGTAAAATACAAACTTAATAATCCTCTTAGAAATCTTGTTATTAAAGAAGAAATAAAAAGTAATAGCAGACTTTTTATTTATGTGGAAAATGATGAAATATACTGTAAGGCAAATTCTAAAGTATATAAACTTAATGAATATACTACGCCAACACTGGAAGAAGCTAGATATAAACTTAATTCTATTATAGGAATAAAGGAATTAAAAGAATTTATCGATAATGTTCAAAATAATTACAAAGTACAAAATATAAGAGAAAGACTGGGACTTACCACATCGAAAATTTCCATGAATATGATATTTGCAGGTAATGCAGGAACAGGAAAAACAAATGCAGCCAGAACTACCTTTGAGTATCTAAATGCTTTAGGCTTACTTTCTCGTGGTGTATTTAAAGAAGTAAGCAAAGCAGATTTTGTCAGTGAAAATGTAAATGAAACAGCGAAAAAAACCATGGAAGTTGTAAACTCTGCTATTGGAGGAGTTTTGTTTATTGATGAGGCATACTCTTTGTGTGAAAGTGAAGAAGACAAGGTTGGTAAAGAAATAGTAGATGCTCTTCTTAAAGGAATAGAAGATAATAGAGATGATTTGATTGTAATACTTGCTGGGTATGAAAATGATATGGAGAAATTCCTAAGTATAAATCCAGGACTAAAGTCAAGATTTCCAAATATAATTCATTTTGAAGATTATACTCCTTATGAAATGTATGCTATAGCTTTAAATATTGCAAAAAGTAAAGGATACAAAATAGCAGATAATGTAGAAGATGACTTAATTGATTTATTTGCAAAAAATCAAATATCTGGTAAAAATGATTTAGGTAATGCCAGATTTGTAAGAAATATAATTGAAAATGCCATAATGGATGCATCAAGGAAATACTTACAAGATAAGCAAAAGAAAATCGACTTATTGGAAGCACATAATTTTAATTTTAAGGTTAAAGCAAAATTTAATTTGGAAGAAAGATTAAATGACATAATAGGTTTGGAAGAAGTTAAAAACTTGCTTAGAAGCCAGTACAAGCTTATTGTGGCACAGGAAAAAAGAAAATCAGTAGGTGTGGAAACTAAAATTGAACAAAATTTAAATATGGTTTTTGCAGGAAATCCAGGAACAGGAAAAACCTCCATAGCAAGATTAGTGGCAGAAATGCTAAATAGTATGGGATTGCTTAAAATTGGTCAACTAGTAGAAACTGACAGGTCAAATTTTGTTTCAGAAATACCAGGACAAACTTCTAAAAAAACTGAAGAAACATTTAAAGAAGCCATAGGAGGTATATTATTTATAGATGAAGCTTATACCCTGGCTTATGACCCTCTAGGAAGGGAAGCCATAGAAACTTTACTAAAATTAATTGAAGACTATTCAAAAGATGTAATAGTAATACTTGCAGGTTATGAAAAAGAAATGGAAGACTTCTTTGATGTGAACATAGGTCTTCGTTCTAGATTTCCACTTTGGACTAATTTTGAAGATTATAAACCAGACGAACTCTCAGAAATGGCAATTAAACTTTTGGAATCAAAAGGATTTAAATTATCGAAAAATGGCTACACATCTCTTAAGAAAAGCTTTGTAGACATATATGAAAATGCTGATATTCAATCAGGAAATGGTAGACTAGTTAGAAACTATGTAGAAAATTTAATTAGATCTCAAAGTATTAGAATTGCTGAAAGTGATATTAGTGTCTATGAAATGAATTTAATAACTACAAAGGATATTGATAATATAAATGAGTTTACATCGGCGAATGATTTTAATTTAGAAGAAAAACTTAAAAAAATTGCAGCCAATGAAAGAGCTAAGGACTTTTTAAGAAATCAATATAAAATTATTAAGACAAAAGAAAAACGAGAAAAGCTTGGAATTAAAAGTCAACTAAGTAAATACAGCAATATGGTCTTTACAGGAAATAGTGGTACAGGTAAAAAAACTACTTTGAAAATTTTATCTAGTATGTATTACAATGTGGGATTAATAAAATCAAAAAATATTGTGGAAATGGATGAAATAGAAATCACTTCTCTTTTAGATGGAGGTGTACAAATAGAAGATATATTAAAAGATTACTTAGGTAAAATGGTATTAATTGATAAGGCTCATTTATTTATTGATAAATACAATAAAAATGAAATGATATCCTCTTTAATTAAGTTTATTGATAAAAATAATAATAAAATAATTATTGTTTTATGTGGTGAAAAAGAAGGGATGAGAGAATTAGTTTTAAGTAATCCTTCT
Organism: Terrisporobacter muris; assembly: GCF_024621905.1. Lineage (NCBI taxonomy): Bacteria > Bacillati > Bacillota > Clostridia > Peptostreptococcales > Peptostreptococcaceae > Terrisporobacter > Terrisporobacter muris. The sequence goes on along the minus strand of NZ_JANKBY010000346.1, from coordinate 523 downwards.
CTTAGTTGTAGATTTCCTATATGGCTAGATTTTCAGGATTACAATAAGGATGAATTATTTGAAATTGCAATAAATCTTATTAATTATAGAGGTTATGAAATAAATCAAGATGGAGAAGAAGAATTAAGAAAATCCATAGTAGATCTTTCTAATATATCTGATCTTAGTGTAAAAAATGCACTGATGATTACAAAATTTTTAGATAAAGTGGTGAGAATACAAAGTATAAGAGTTTATAATGATAAAATCATAGGCAAAAACATAAATCTTATTAATGAAATAGATATAAGAAAAAGCAAAGAACAATTTGTAAAAGAAAATCTTATGAAGGAATCTGTTCATAATATAAAATATGATGATAATAATGTTTTTGATGAAACATCATATAGTGAGAGTAAATTATATTATAAAAGAAATATCAATAGCATAGATGAACTATTAAAATTGAAAAATTTACTGGATTTGAAATTAATTAATAAAGATGAATTTAATCTTTTAAAAGAAGATCTTTTAAAGAATTAAT
>NZ_JANKBY010000345.1:0-3660 GCF_024621905.1 Terrisporobacter muris | reverse complement strand
TTATAAAGGTTTATATCAATTTATGTCTAATTAATTAATAAAACAATATTTATTTAACTGTTTTTTAAACTATAAATTGTAAAGGTTGGTGTAAAGTATATGGCAAGTACTATAGTAAATTTTCCTTATAATTCTTTAGGTGTTGCAAGATTAGATTCTGATGGCGTAGTTCATAATCATTTATATCACCAATGTCCTGTGGGAAGAATAGACACTAACAATATAATTCACAATGATCCAATTAATAATTCTCCAATAGGAAGAATCGATGATGATGGTATAATCCACAGTCATCCAACTAGTTATTTCCCTGTGGGAAGAGTTGATAAGAATGGATATGTATATGATAATAAAAATGTTAAAGTTGGTAGAGTAGAAGGTGAAGACTACCTGAAAGCAGGAAGTGCATTTTTATTACTAATAAATAATTTAAGATAGCTAATATAAAATTAAATATAAAACTCATTTTGATTAAATTTAGCCTTATTCAAAATAAAAAGGACTTGCTTATAAGCAAGTCTTTTTATTTTATCCAAATTCCACAGAACTTTCATAGATATTTTTTATATCTTTAGCAAAAGAGTTTTTATAAAAATTTTTACCATGAATAATTAACTTTTCACTGGCTCTTGTCATTCCCACATATAATAACTTTCTATCCATAATTTCTTTTTTATTATCTAAGTTCCCACTAAAAAAATCCACATCTACTAAAATTACTATCTTCCCCTCTAATCCCTTAGAAGAATAATATGTACTAGTTAATAGGCAGGTATCCATATCTTCTTTGTCAGCTTCTTTTATAAATCTTGTATTTATCCTTATATTAGATGGTAACATATTTTTTATTTTTTCACATTGATTTTTATAATTACAAATAATTAATATATCATTATAAGAATATGTCTTACTTCTAATTAAAGAGTTTACACAGTTTATAATTTCTTCATATTCTCCTTCAATAAAGTCAATAGTACTTTTTATTTCATTAGTATTATCTAATATTATATCTTCATTCTCTTTATAAAATCTTTTAACTTCTTCTCGTAAATATTCATTTTGTTGTAAAAATTTTAGTGCTAAAAATGAATTCTCCCTTCCTGCTCTATAACAAGTCTTAAGAAAATTAGAACGCCCTTGCATATTTATACCCAGCTTACTCCAACTATGTTCCTTACTGTTGTATATACTTTGTAGTCTATCTCCAGCCATAAATATATTTACACCTTCTACTTCTTTTCCAGAGTAATTTTTATATTTATATTTTTTACATAACTTAACACATACTTTTATCCAGTCATCTTGAAAGTCTTGGTACTCGTCTATTAATATGGCGTCATAAGTAGGTTTACATTTTTCAAGTGCTAAATTAGGTAGTGTTTCATCAAACCAAGTATGCTTTTCCTTTGCACTTAATTTACAAGGCATTCTTTCTCTACTTTCTCTCATGGCAAGCTTATGAAAAGTACTAACACCTATATTTTGAATTTCTATATCCTTCAATATAAAACTGTTACTATAATCCTTTGCTATTTCATTTAAAATACTTTCTATTTTGTTAGCAAGTGATAAGTTATATGTCACTATTTGTATTTTCCATCTGGGATTTTCTTTTATTAAATGAATTGCCCTTGCAATTAAAATTTGTGTTTTTCCAGAACCAGGTACACCAGTTATCATATATGGGCCATATGGAAATTTTCTCGAATAGTTTTCTTGCTTTTCATCTAAAGAATATATACTTACATCATCTAAACTTTCCTCTTCTTCATTATTTTCTTTTACTATTTTTATTTCAGGAAATAGCGAGGTTCTAATATCAATCATTTCATCTTCATTTATTTCACATTCCACGTTGGAAAACATATCAGTTATAGTAAGTTTTGATAAAATATCTTTGCTTAATATTTTTACTGGTTCAATATTAAAAGCTGATTTTATTTTATCTCCTTGTAAATCTTCACCACTCATATTAGTCAATACTGTGTTAGCATAAAGAAAATCGTTTAAATCATATATCTTATTATTATCTGAAATTATTCCATTGCAAATATTAAAATATTGTTTAGTTTTATTTACAGGGTTGTCATCTTCCCTATCACTTAAAATAGCTCTTCTTTTATTAACATCTTTAATGTATGACAATGACCAATCTTTTACTTCTAAAATGGAAATCCCTTTTTTCTTATCTATTAAAATAAAGTCTGGTATTAAACTTGATATTGTTGGTTGAACATATAAATAAGCTTCACTTTCATAGCTTTCATATAATTTTTTTATTTTACTCAACAGCTTATTTTCCCCTGGAGTAAGGTCTTTGGAGTCATTTTTTATAATATATAAAGACACTTTTATAAATACCTCCCACATACTAAACTAATATATAATACGTGGGAGTTTTATAAATATAACCATATAAAAATTCACCTTGAGCAAAGTAGTTTCATAACATCCACTCAGTGACTTAAATTAGTATCAAAATACTTCGCCAACGCAGTTGCTCAGGCAAAGCAATTTTTTTATCCTACTATATTGCCTCCGTTGACATGTAATACCTGTCCTGTCATGTAACTAGAATCATCACTAGCAAGAAATACATATGCATTTGCAACTTCATAAGGTTGACCTGCTCTATCCATAGGTACTTTACTTCTAAGACTTCCAAAGGTCTCCACTTCTTCTGAATTAAAACTACTTGTTATAAGCGGTGTCCATATAGGACCTGGTGCCACTGCATTTACTCTAATTTTATCCTCCACCAATGATTGTGATAAAGATCTAGTAAAAGCAAGAATTGCTCCCTTTGTTGCACTATAATCAATTAGTAATTCTTCTCCTTTAAATGCTGTTACTGATGTTGTATTTATTATGGATGAATTTGCTTTTAAATGAGGAAGTGCTGCTTTTACTAAGTAAAAAAAGGAGAATATATTTGTTCTAAATGTTTTTTCCAATTGCTCTTCATCTATATCTAAAATACTTTGCTGGATATATTGAACAGCATGGTTATTTACTAATATATCTATTTTTCCAAACTCCTCTAATGTTTTATCTATTACTAGTTTACAGTTTTCTTCTTTTTGTAAATCACCTTTAATTGCTATACACTTTCTTCCTAAAGTTTCTACGTGCTCACAAGTTTCACTTGCATCTTCATCTTCATTGAGGTAAGCAATAACAATATTAGCTCCTTCTTTTGCAAAAGCATAAGCAACTGCCCTTCCAATACCACTGTCTCCTCCAGTTATAATAGCCACCTTATCTTCCAATTTATTGCTCCCTTTATAGTTTACATTTTCAGATATTGGTCTTGGATTCATAATATACTCTAGACCTGGATGACAGTCTTGATGTTGTGGTGGAAAGTTTACTTTAACTACTTCACAATTTTCTTTAGTACCTATATTTTTATAAATAGGATACATTTTCATCCTCCTTTTTCTTAATTTATTCTTAGTATAAATTATCCTCATTTTCCTTAATTTAATGTATTTATAAATAAGAATAAAAAATTCGCTTCGCTCATATGGCCAAAATTGAGAAGCATATCGTCAACGATATATCCTCGTTACCACTTTGAGCCACAGCGTGGGCGATATGAAATTTTAGGCAACTCCGTTTCTCAAAATTTTTTAAAAAATATTCATAATTTAACACAAA
>NZ_JANKBY010000344.1:0-3664 GCF_024621905.1 Terrisporobacter muris | reverse complement strand
ATTGACCAAAGAAAGCCATACAAATGAAATATGACATACTAATAACAAAAAAATAATAAATATGATATACGATATTGTTAATTATATAAAAAAGTACTATAATAAAAGTAAATAGTGTGCATGATAGTCAGAAAATTAAAAAAGGGGAGGCTGTAAGCATGGTGGAGGTAAGAAAAGATATTAGTGAAGTTCAAATTTGCAATAAGTGTGGAGAAATTAATTACGACAATGTTAATTTTTGTCAAGACTGCGGTTATATGCTAAAGGATTTTACTCATGTATTTTGTGAAGTTTGTGGATCAAAAAATTCAGTAGAAAATAAAATTTGCAATGAATGTAAAAATCTACTTTAAATTAAAACAATTAGATTAAGCATAGATAATATTAATAGGTTCAAAATTGGACCTATTTTTTTTGTATAAAATTTAACAATTATCCTATAAATGAGTTTATATACTATAATAAAGGGTAGAGATATAATAAAAAAATAACAGAATTTAACATCTGAATAGGGGATAAAAATTAGACTAAATTATTATACTTAATATACAAATAAGTGGAGGTAGATTATGGATTATAAGGAATTAAAAAAAGATTTTTATTGGGCAGGAATACTAGATAAGGATTTAAGGATCTTTGATATTATTATGGAGACGGAGTTTGGGACTAGTTATAATTCTTATGTATTAAAAACTGGTGACAAAGTCATATTATTTGAAACAGCAAAGGCTAAATTTTTCCAATCTTATTTAGAACGTTTAAAACAAATAGTAGATATAAATAAGATTGATTATATTGTTGTCAATCATACTGAACCAGATCATGCAGGTAGTGTGGAAAAATTAATAGATATGAATCCAAATATAAAAGTAGTAGGAAGTACAGTTGCAATAAACTTCTTAAAGAATATAGTTAATCATGACTTCTATAGTTTAACTGTCAAGGATAACGATATCTTAAAAGTTGGAGATAAAACTTTAAGATTTATTTCAGTACCGCACTTACATTGGCCTGATACTATGTATACTTACATAGAAGAAGATGAAACCTTAATCACATGTGACTCATTTGGTTCTCACTACTGCTTAGATGATATAGTATTAAGTAAATTGACTGATAATGAAGGATATATGAGAGCTACAAAATATTACTTTGATAACATAATAGGTCCATTTAAACCACATATGTTAAAAGCTTTAGGTAAAATAAAAGACTTAAAGATAGATATGATATGTACAGGTCATGGACCAGTAATAGATTGTAGAATTGATGAAATAAAAGAAACTTATAAAAAATGGTGCACGGTTATAAATCCAAATCCAAGAAAAACAGTGATAATACCTTATGTTAGCGCTTATGGATATACAAAAGAATTAGCACATGAAATAGAAAAAGGTATAAAAGATAGTGGAGAAATAGATGTTAGAATTTATGATTTAGTTGAAAGTGATACAGCTAAAGTTTTAGAAGAAATAGGTTTTGCAGATGGATTATTATTTGGAACACCAACAATTGTGGGAGAAGCATTAAAACCTATTTGGGATTTAACAACTTCGATATTTGCTGGAACTCATGGAGGTAAACTTGCTAGTGCTTTTGGTAGTTATGGATGGAGTGGTGAAGGAGTACCTCATATTATAGAAAGATTAAAACAACTTAGAATGAAAGTTGTAGATGGATTTAGAGTTAAGTTTAAACCAGGTAAAAAGGATTTAAAAGATGCATATGAATATGGGTTTAATTTTGGATGTATATTATTAAATAAGGAAAATAAAAGAGTTAAAAATAAAGTAACAGAAACTCCGCTAGTAAAATGTGTAGTTTGTGGAGAAATATTTGATGCTAGTTTAGACATATGCCCAGTATGTGGTGTTGGAAGAGAAAACTTTATACCAGTTAATGTGGAAGAAAGTAACTTTAAGAAGGATACAAATGAGATATTCTTAATTCTTGGTAATGGTGCTGCTGGTATAAATGCTGCAAAAGCTATAAGAGAAAGAAACAATACTTGTAATATAGTTATGATATCAAATGAAAATGTATTAAGTTATAATAGACCAATGCTTACTAAAAGCATGATTGCTAAATTTGATGCTAATCAATTAGCAATTTATAACGAAGAATGGTACAAGGAAAATAACATAACTAATATATTAGATAAAAATGTAATAGATATAAATACTGAAGAAAAAATAGTAACTTTAGATGGTGATATGAAGCTTAAATACGATAAATGTATTTATGCATTAGGTTCAGAATCATTTATACCACCAATTGCTGGGAATGAAAAAGAAGGAGTAATAGCAATTAGAAGAATTTCTGATACTGATAAAATAAATGATATACTTCCAAGTGTTAAAAATGCAGTAGTAATAGGTGGAGGAGTACTAGGATTAGAGGCTGCTTGGGAACTTAGCAAAGCTAAATGTAATGTAACTGTATTAGAACTTGCACCTAGTCTAATGCCTAGACAATTAGATGAAAGGTCAGGAGACTTTTTAGCTGATATAATTAAAGAATCAGGGATAGACTTAAAATTAAATGTTAAAATTGATAGCATTGAAGGTGAAGATGGTGTTACAGGAGTTAAGCTTGGTGATGGAGAAATAATATCAGCAGACTTGGTAGTGATTTCTTGTGGTGTTAGGGCTAATGTATCTTTAGCATCATCTTGTGGAATAAATGTAAATAAAGCAGTAGTTGTAAATGAAAAGATGGAAACTAATAAATCAGATATATATGCGTGTGGAGACTGCGCAGAATTTGAAAATATAAATTATGCTATTTGGCCACAAGCTGTAGAAATGGGGAAAGTTGCAGGAGCAAATGCGGCAGGAGATTCTGTAACATATGAAACAGTTAGTGCAGGACTTACTTTCAACGGTATGGACACTTCACTATTTGTCATAGGGGATAATGGAAAAGATCCAAATAAAAAATATAAAACAGTAGAATTTGCAGATGAGAAAAAACAAACTTATGAAAAATACTACTTTGTAAATAACCGATTAAGTGGAGTTATACTAATTGGTGACACTAGTAGATTAGTAGATTTAACTATGGCAGTAGAAGAAAATAGATTATTTAATAAAATATTTAAATAGATTATAAGAAAAAAACTCTAAGTCTAAATAAAGTGGATCCTTTGTCAAGGACACAAGAAAAAAGACATGGCTAAGACGCCATCAAAAGCTGATTTCTAAATTGAATAGGAGTCAGCTTTTTTAAATTCCATTGGTATCTGAAATTATTATAATAATCTATATAGTCATCTACTAAAATCTGTAACTCTTCAAATGTATTGCAACTTTTATAATCAATCTCGTTTTTCATATGACCAAAGAATGACTCCTGCGGAGCATTATTCCAACAATTACCTTTTCTAGACATCGATTGCTCTAAATTATTCTTTTTAAGTAACTTTTGAAAAATTGGACTAGTATACTAAGAGCCCTAATCAAAGTGAATAAACGCATCTTTATGTAGTTTAAATGATTTAAACTCAACTAATTTATCAATAGTTTTAGTAGCAATTTCTATAGCTAAACTTTTTGATAAATAATGTGATAATATTTCATTAGTTGATGAATCTTTTATCGTAGATAAATATGCCATTTTTCCATTGCCATAAGGCATATACGTGATATCTGTTAACAATAATTTC
>NZ_JANKBY010000343.1:0-3675 GCF_024621905.1 Terrisporobacter muris | reverse complement strand
TATCTTGAATAAATAATTTCTTTTCTAACTCATTTACCTTCTCACTTAATTCTTCTATCTTCATATCTTTCTTTTTTTCAGTAGAATACTTATTACGTTTTCTTTTATTAATTTTTGTGACTATCATTATGATAAAATACATTAATAAATTGCATAAAATAATCAATCCTATATTTTTTAACATAGCTCCCCCCTGTAATGTATTTTTGAGCAACGGAGTTGCCTAAAGCAGTAGCGAAGGCATCTCGTTTGAGTAACGGATTTATCCAAATTGGTAACGAGAATATATTGTTGACGATATGCTTCTCAATTTTGGCGATATAAGCAGATCGAATTTTCCATTTTTAATTAGTTCACTGCCCCCTGTTATTAACTAATTTAAAGAATTAATTGACCATCCTTTTCAGATAGATAATATTCATCTCCCAAACTTACATCTGCTGTTCCACTTGTTATGTCAATTATTCTATCCTTTAGAGATTCAACATCCTCAACTTTTGAGTATACTATTATTTCAACATCATCTGAATATATAGTATCCTTAACTGTAAAACCAAGATTCATTATTTCATTCTGTATTTTACCAAGTTGAGTATATTCAATTTTAATCTTTACTTCAGTATATTTAACTTTTTCAATAACAATACCTGCTTCTATACCTACTTTGGCACCTTTAGTATAAGCACGAACTAACCCTCCAGCGCCAAGTTTTATTCCTCCAAAATACCTTGTTACAACAACTACTACATCTCTTAAATCTTCCTTTTTTATTACTTCTAAAGTAGGAATACCTGCTGTTCCTTGAGGTTCACCATCATCACTATATCTTTGTATATTCATATTTTCACCAACAGTATATGCCCATACATTATGAGTGGCATCCTTATGTTTTTTCTTTATTTCATTAACAAATTCTATAGCTTCTTCTTCAGTTTTTATAGGTTTTGCATATCCTATAAATGTTGATTTTTCAACTATATATTCATCTACTCCAAACTTATGTAATGTTTTATAGCTACTCATAAATTCCTCCTGTATTACAAAAAAGAAAGGGATTTACCCTTTCTTAAATTTTCTTATTTAATTATATTATATTTTATTTTGCAATTTCTGCATTATTTTTCTTTTCTTCTTTATATTTTTTATATGAAACATCAACTAAAGCTTTTTCTTTATTATGAGATAACATATCCATAGCATCTTTTATCTTGTAGAAACCACCATCTACAAAATCTTCTCTTATTATGTACTCTGGGTTTTCAGCTTCCATGACATACCAAACTATTGCATTACAAACTTGTTGTTGTCTACTTCTTGAGAAAAATTCATACATAGTATCTCCTGCCACTACTAATGGGCACGCATCTACACCTGTTTCATTTTTAACTCTACCTACAGCGCTATCTGCTGCTAATTGCCCTTCAAGAATTTTTCCTTTTGGTAATGTCCATTCATGTCTATCATTTTTCAGTAAAAGTACTTTATTTGCGTAAAAAACAACTCCACCTGCACAACGTCTTACTATCATTTTAAAACCCCTCCTATTAACCTTTGAATTATTTTTCATTACATTTTGTTAAATTGCGGAGATAAATCTCTGATAACAATTAATTATTAAGTTGTATGTTGCTGATACTACTAAAAACTTTCTTTCTCAAGAGCTTCGATTGCTTCTTCATAAGCTCTTAATACATATTCTTTTTCATGATTACTTTGCATTACTAATTTTCTTAAAATTTTTAAACTATTATTGTTGCCAACTACAGATAAAGCTTTTGCACAATACTGTCTAGTTTGTGGATTAGAATCATATAATCCTTTTTCTAAGCATGGTCTACTTTGTGGTGACTGGATTTTTCTAATAGCTGAATATGTAATCCTTCTAACATCTGAATGTCTATGCATTGTTAGAGAGTGTAATAAATCTAAATATTTTTCCTCTTTTAATTCCCCAGTGGTCCATATTAAAATTATTAAATCTTCAGCATTTTTTTCTAATCTGATTCTTTTGTAAAGTTCTCTTTTGAACTTTAACATCCTATCGTCATCTAAACCTAATTCGTCAATAAAATCAAGTCTTTCAGATTTATCTAGCTCTAAGTACTTATCCAGTATATCTTTAGAACTTTCTAGTTTATTCTTAGACATTGACTTTATCTCTAGTTTTGCCCTAATTAGTTGATCCTTTACTTCCATTGTAGATATGTTTCTAATTTTACTTATTTGTGGTACCGTTTTGGACTCTTTATAAAGAAGATAGGTAATAAAATAATCTTCAAGTTGGTCTATATTATTCCAATCTATATTCATTTTATTACTCAATTTATTTTATATAGTCCTTATATATATTATAATCTTCTTCATCTAAATTTACATCAACAGAAATACCATTTTCTTCATAATTAAAATCATTAACATTATATTTATCTTTTATTTTACTAAATATATCTCCTCTTTCATAAGGAAGTATAAGATTTACTTTGTAAGTATCTTTCATTAAGGCTTCTTCAATTAGTTTTAATAATTTATCCATATTTATTCCTTTTTTTGCAGAAATATATACTTTATCTTTTTGATTTTTTGGATAAATATCAAGTTCTAGCTTATCAACCTTGTTATATACTATGATTGTTTTCTTATCACCAACATCTAAATCTTTTAAAACAGATTCTGTTGTTTGTTTTTGAAGTTCGTAACTGCTGTTAGTTGCATCAATAACATGAAGTATTAAATCTGCATATTGTACCTCTTCTAGTGTAGCTTTGAAAGCATCTACTAAGTCATGCGGAAGTTTACTTACAAATCCAACTGTATCTACAACTAAGAAGTCTCTTTTATTAGGTAGTGTCGCTTTTCTTAAAGTAACATCTAGTGTAGCAAATAGCATATTTTTTACAAATACTTCTTTTTCTTCTTCATAATCTTTATGTGTTTTTATTAATTTGTTTAATAGAGTTGATTTTCCTGCATTTGTATATCCAACTAATGCAACTATTGGCATATTTGATTTCATTCTTTGAACTCTTTGAGTCTCTCTATTCTTTGATACTTCTTTTAATTCTCTTCTTATGTCTGCTATTTTATTTAATATAATTCTTTTGTCTATTTCTAATTTTTGTTCCCCTGGTCCTCTTGTTCCAATCCCTGCACCAGTTCTACTCATTTCTCCACCCATACCATAAAGTCTTGGCATTCTATATCTAAGCTGAGCAAGTTCAACTTGTAGCTTACCTTCTTTACTTAGAGCTCTTTGAGCAAATATATCTAATATAAGCGTAGTTCTATCTATAACTTTTCTACCTACAGCTTCTTCTAAGTTTCTTATATGAGCTCCCGATAATTCATCATTGAATATTACCATTGTAGCATCAGTAGCTTCACAGTATGCTCTAAGTTCTTCTACTTTACCTTTTCCAACATAGTATGCTGCATCAACAGCCGGTCTATTTTGAATTAAGCTTCCCACAACTTCTGCACCAGCAGCTTTCGTTAATTCCTTTAATTCTTCCATAGACTCATTTATATCTATGTCGTCTATCTTTTTCACATTAGTCGTTATATTAAGTCCTATTAGTAAGGCTCTTTCTTGCTGTTTTTCCATTCTTACACCTCTTTTATCTTAATGTATGTATATGTTAAAAAATATTTTCTTTGCTATATTTTTTATTTTTTCTA
>NZ_JANKBY010000342.1:0-3698 GCF_024621905.1 Terrisporobacter muris | reverse complement strand
TCTTTAAAAATATTTAAATAATTTTCCAACGATGATTAATTAACTGTTATAATTCACTTATTAATACGTTTATTAAATATAAAAATTGTGGGAGGTAAAATATTATGAATAAAAACTATCATTTTTATGCAATTATAACTATAATATTTTGGGCAATGGCCTTTGTCTTTACTAGGCTAGCCCTTCAATATTTTGACGTATATACTTTAAGTTTTTTAAGATATTTATCAGCATCATTAACTTTACTTGTTATAATTTGTTTTATGAAAATTAACAAACCTAAAAAAGAAGATTTTATTACTTATCTACTTTCTGGTTGCATTGGTTTCTTTATCTATGTAATTTTATTTACAAAGGGAACTGGTATGGTTACATCTGCTACAGGTAGTATAGTTATTGCTATGGTTCCAGTGTTTACGGCTTTTCTAGCATCTTTCTTTTATAAAGAAAAACTTAAAACATATCAATGGTTTGCAATAGGAATTGAATTTATAGGAATTTTAGTTTTAACTTTAATGAATGGTACTTTTTCTATTAATGAAGGTGTGCTTTGGCTTTTAGTAGCAGCTCTTTGTCTTGCTACTTATAATTTACTTCAAAGGAAACTAACTAAGAAATATTCAGCAATAGAGGCAAGTACCTATAGTATTTTTATAGGAACTTTATTTTTATGTATTTTCTTACCTTCAGCTATAGAGCCTACTATACATGCTCCTATTGAACATATTATATATGTTTTAATACTTGGAATTTTTTCTTCTGCACTTGCTTATATTGCCTGGGCAAAGGCAATTTCCATGGCAGAAAAAACTACTTATGTTAGCAATTATATGTTTGTCACTCCATTTTTAACTACGATTTTAGGTTTTGTTATGATGGGTGAAATACCTGATAAAGCTACTATTTTAGGTGGTACAATTATTTTAATTGGATTGTTTATTTTCAATAAAGAAAGCTTTTTAGAGCCTTTTAGAAATAAAAAATTATCATCTGTTGAATGCGTTAGCTGCACAGATGATAATTTTACAGAGTAAAAAGCTTACTTATAATAATACTATTAAAAAATATTATAATTTTATAGCATATAAAAAGCCTTCATTAAATAATATAAATTTATTTATTAAAGGCTTTTTATACTATTTATTTAATTATAAGATAATGGATATGGATGACTATGATGAACATTAGTGTATATTAAATTATCATCTTTGTCATAAGAATATTTAATAGTTACTACTATTCTATCTCCTATAGATACATTTTTGCACAGCTCTTTATTCTCTATATAGTAGCTTTCATTGTTGTAAGATGCCTTAATCATGTTAGTTTCTTCATATTCCACTTTATTTATAAATGGTACATAACTAGCTACTCCCTTAGAAGAACAAAAACACTCTACTGTCATTATATAAGTTCCAAAAGATACCCATTTTGTATCTTTAAATAATCGAATCTTTTTATTTACTTTTGATTCTTCTACATTATCTTTATTCTCTTCTGATAACGATTTTTCTTTCATTCCTAGCCCCCCTATTCTATTATTAATTACTTTTCCATATTTATTTTTAAAGTAGAGATTACAATGCTCAAAATAATTAATATAATAATTAAAATTACTAACAATACAATTAACCATTTAGGAACTGTATTATAAAAGCTCAAAGCTGCAGATAAGCAAGCTGCACCGAAAAACCAACCAAATATATTAAGTATCTTAAGCCTTATACCTGCCAGTTTTTTCACTCTTTCTTTTCTTACATCTATTTTTTTCGTATAAATTGATCGTAATTCTATAGATGCATCTTCATCATTGCCACCATCAAATTGTTCAATTGCCTTATTTTGCGCTTCATCTTCTAAATATCCTTGATTCATATACTCTCTTGCAGAAGTAATTAAATGTCCTTTTATCTCTTCTTTTATCTCTTCTGCATCTTTACTGTCATCATCTTTATACAATCTATTTAAATATTCTTCTATTATCTTCATAACCTATTTCCCCTTATTTAAAAATTTATTCATAACTTCTTGTATAAAATTCCATTCTTGAATCTTCAGATCTAAATTTTCTTTTCCGTCTTCTGTTATGTTATAATACTTTCTTCTCCCCCCCGAATCTTGATTATCACCCCAATAAGATTTTATCAATCCTTTAGATTCCAATCTTTTTAATGAAACATACATGGTACTTTCTTTTAGTTCAAATGTTGTTTCATCTTTAACTATTTTAGCTATTTCATATCCATAAGAATCCTCTTGATTTAATATGGATAAAATTAAAGTATCGATATGACCTTTTAGTAATTCCTTATTTAAATCCACAAGTCCATTCACCTCTCTTTATGAGCTACCTCATTATATAAGGTACTTTATGATTTAATGGTAATTTATCATTCTTAGATTTGCAACTATAAATTATAAAACAATGAAAAAATAACCTTCATTTTATATAGAAGGTTATTTTTTTCATATTATATTATTAAATTATTAGATAGCAATTTTATTTACACTTGATAATTCATTTATACAATCACAAATCACATTCCCCATCATTTGAGTCCCAATTAATTTTGTACCTTTACTAAATATATCTTCCGTTCTATATCCTTTTTCTATGGCCAAATCTATAGCTCTTTCTATGATATCGGCCTCTTTATGTAAGTTAAATGAGTATCTAAGCATTAAAGCTACAGAAGATATAAGCCCTATAGGATTTGCTTTGTCCATTCCTATTATACTTTCATCTGGATGGTGTAATTGATTAGGTGTGAATAATCCTTTGCCATTAACATCTAGTTCTGCTGAAGGTAACATACATGCTGTTCCTGTTATTTGACTAAGTTCATCTGCTAATATATCTCCAAACATGTTTGTAGTAACTATAACATCAAACTTTTCTGGATTTAATATAACTTCCATAGCTGCTGTATCAACTAAATGATGCTTAACTTTAACATCTGGATAATTTATAGACGTTTCATTTACAACCTCTTTCCAAAGCATAGAGCTTGCAAGTACATTTGATTTATCAACACTTGATACTAAATTTCTTCTAGTAGACGCTGCTCTAAAGGCTCTATTAGCTGACCTTTTTACTATTTCTTCATTGTAATATTCTAAATCACTACATTCTCTACCGAACTCCCCAACACCTAATCTTTTTTCGCCACAAATTACGCTTCCAGCTAAATCTCTAACTACAAGTATATCGATACCCTTTGATATTATACTTTCTTTTAATGGTGAAAATTCTCTTAGATTTTGATTTAAAGTTATTGGTCTTAAATTTGAAGTTACATTTAATGCCTTTCTTATCTTTAAAATAGCTTTAACAGGTTTTTTATCAAGGGGTTCATTGTTCCACTTACTTCCGCCAATATTTCCTATTAAAACTGCATCACTTTCTATACAAACATCTAAAGTTTCTGTTGGAATAGGATTTCCAAACTTATCAACAGCATCTCCTGCACCACATACTTCATTTATCTCAAAATTATGTCCATATATTTTTTCTATTGCTTTTAAAACTTTAACTGCTTCCTTACTTATTTCTGGTCCAATTCCGTCACCTTTTATTAAAGCTATATTATAATTCATAATTCCACTCCTCTATTATTTAATACCTATGTCAAAATTATAATTAAATCTTATTAACGATTAATTTTTGTTCACAATATATAATAAATGGAGTCACATAT
>NZ_JANKBY010000341.1:0-3721 GCF_024621905.1 Terrisporobacter muris | reverse complement strand
AGAAAAAAGTTAAATATAATTTTAAAAATATGTAAAAAATCATTAACTTACAACTATATAAATGGAAAGATGTTACAATAAACATGGTTGTATTAAAAATTCAAGAAATAATTTATAATTGGATAAAATGGTAATAAGTATAATCTTGAGCTTTAAAAAGATGTCCGGGAACACAATTTGATCCAGACATAGTAAATCTTATAGATAATATAAACGTAATGGTCTTAGCATAAAGTTTTGGCATTAATGAATAATTAAATGTGGGGGGAAAATGGAAAAGGGAAAAAAGCTTATATTATTATTTTCAATAATAGTAATAATATTTGGAACGAGTATATATTTTATAGGTGATAGAAAAAAAACTTTAAAAGAGAATTCTACAGAGATAAGTGGAATGAAAGCATATTTTGAGCTAAGTAGAGAATATTTAAATGAATCACAGTTTACTAAGTCGGAAGAAGCATTTAAAGATTTAAAAGAATTAGGTATAAATGAGGGGAAAAAAGAAGATATTGTTAAATACTCATTGTTAAGAGCACATGATATTTCTTTTTATGCAGAGGGAAAGAACAAGGCAGTGGAAATACTAGAAGATGCTTTAGAATTAGCAAAGGAAATAAATTATGACAATATCGAAGATGTTTATTTTGAACTAGGACGAGCATATTGGTATGAGGATAGATTAGTAGAAAGCATTAACACTAAACTTGAGGCTCTAAGCATTGCAAGAGGTAAAAATATTAAAAGTAAAATGGCCAATATATCTATAGATATAGGAGTAAATTATCTTTATTCTGGTAATTATGATGAAGCAGAAACTTATTTATCTCATGTTTTATCTTACAAATTAAAAGATGAAAGCAAATGGCCCATTATAAAAAGTTATGCCTTACTAAATCTTATTGAATGTTATATAAAATTAGAAGATTATGATAGTGCAAAAGAAAGTATTGAAATCTTAGACAATAATATAAAAAATATTGAGGATGGAATGAATAAAGAAGATTTCATTACTATTGCTTATATAAATAAGGCAGACTTACAGACAGAATTAGGGAATCCTTTAGAATCTATAAAGTTGCTTAATCTGGCTAACTCTAGATACAAAAAAAGAAATAACTTTAATTTTTATTATTTTGATGCAAGACTATGTGAAGAGTATGGAGATGCATATTACAAATTAAATAATTATGAAAAAGCATTAGAGAATCATAAAAAAGGTGAAAAGTTGGTAATAGAAAGAGATTTATCTTATCTAGAACAAATATATAATGAAAAGATTTATTTAGATTATAAAGGTATGGGAGATTATGACAATACCATATTATACCTAGAAAAGAATATAGAATTAAAAACTGAATTATCAAAGGATAAAAACAGACAGTACTCTCAATATTTGATAAATGAATTTGAAAGTGAAAAAAACTTAGAGAAAATATCTCTATTAGAAGAATCTAGAAATAAAATGTTATTGTTGTTTGCTGTTCTTAGTAGTGCAATAATTATCATTAGTATATTTCTTTATTTTATATATAACCAAAACAAAGAGATAAATAGATTGAATAAATTATTTAAAAAATTGAGTGTAACTGATGCAGTGACAAAGGTGCAGAATAGAAGAGCACTAGATGAATTTTTGGCAGGTAATTGGGCTTTATATAAAAAAACTAAGATGCCAATATCTTTTATGATGATCGATTTAGATTTTTTTAAACTATATAATGATAATTATGGACACCTAAAAGGAGACAAAGTCCTTGAAATGGTGGCTATGGGAATCAAAAACTCATGTCGAAATGTAGACTTTGTAGCAAGGTATGGCGGAGAAGAGTTTATCGTAATAATGTTAAATACAGATAAAAATGATTCAATAAATTTAGCAGAAAGAATAAGAAAAAATATCTATGATATTAACATTACTCATGAATATTCTAAAATTAGCGATAGAATAACTCTTAGTATGGGTATCACTACAGCTTATATAGGAACCAATAAAAATTATGATGAGTACATACAAAAAGCAGATAAGGCTTTATATGAAGCAAAAGCTAAAGGAAAGAATACGTATGTATATTTACATTAATATGAACAACACAGAAGAAGGATGTAGCTTATGAACATTATCAAATTGTTATTTCAAAAAAACAACAACTATATATAGAAGAAATAGTTGGTGAAAGAATTTTTGAGACAACTAAAACACTCATTATAGATGAACTTGGATATGTAAAAAGTTTAGTTGGGGTGTAGATGAATTTGTTATACTCTTGCCAGGGGTATCAGATATAGAATCTACAAATATTATTGAAAGATCACATGTAAAAGTAATCTCAATTTAGGGCGATGAATAATAACTATGGGGGTAGAATGAAGAAATACACAAAACTTATTTTAGTAATTGGAATTTTTATAACTATAGTCTTGGGGATTATTTATTGTGTGGTTTATAATAAAAACATAAATGAAGTAAATAATGATAAAATGACTTATAGCAAAATAATTAAATATGTTTTAGATTATAATATTCGAGATTTTAGTGATGAAGAAAAAGATGAAATAAAAAGAAAAGTAAATAAAACAATAAATAAATGTAAAGATAAAAAAATTTTATCAGAATGTTATTATATTTTAGGTTTTTTAAATTCATTGGAAAAAAATAATAAAGAAGCTATAAGATTGTATAATAAAGCAATAGATAACATTAATAGTATAAAAAATATTAAGATTAAAACACAAGTATATTATGAATTAAGTAGAATGTATTTGTATGAAAATGAATACGAGAAATCAAGTGAATCTTTTGAAAAATTAAAAGAAATAGCTTTTAAATATAATAAAAAAGAAGAAGCAGTGAAGTATGGTGTAAAAAGAGGATATGATATTTATTGTATTCCGGATGGTAGTAATGAATCAGTGCAAATATTAACAGAAGCGTTGGAGTTAGCAAAAGAAATAAATTATGAAGAAATTGAAGAAGTATACTTTAATTTAGGAAGAACTTATTGGTCTGATGATAAGTTTATAGAAAGTATAGATGCTAAGTTAGAGGCATTAAATATAGTAGATTTTAAAAATTTAAAAGAAAAAATTGCAATTATATCTACTGATTTAGGCATAGATTATTTATACTCTGGAAACTATGAAGAAGCCTTAGTATATTTATCTAGAGTACTATCTTATAACCTAGAAGATGAATATGAAGATGCTAAAATTAAAAGCTACTCACTGATGAATATATGTGAAGCATATATTAAATTAGAAGAATTTGATAAAGCTAAGGATAGTTTTAAAGAACTAGAAGAAGAAATTTTAAAACAAAAAAATGGAGTTTATAAAGAAGATTGTATTACATATACGTATGGAAATAAGGCAGATTTACAAACTCAACTAGGCAATGTAAATGAAGCTATAAAATTACTTGATACATCAAAAAAAAGATATGAAAAATGTGATGAATTTAGTTTTTATGATTTTGATGTAAAACTACTAGAGGAATATGGAGATGCATATTACGAATTAGGAAATTATAGTTTAGCATTAAAATATCATAAAGAAGCAGAAGATATAGTCAAGACAAGGGGTTTAATATATTTAGAAGAAGACTATAATAAGATATACTTAGATTATAAAGGACTAGGAGATTATGAAAATACAATTAAATATTTGGAAAAAAATAATGAACTAAAGTCAAATTTATTTAATGATAAAGATAAAGAATATT
>NZ_JANKBY010000340.1:0-3722 GCF_024621905.1 Terrisporobacter muris | reverse complement strand
TCTATATAACCAAGAAGATACTCTTAATTCATAGAAAAATAAAATAATATTTTGAAAATTAATAAAAAAGGTTGAAATTTGGACTAATTTTTAGAATGGATTTACTTGTAAAATACAAGGAATTTCATTAAAAATAAAGAAATTATCTTATAAAGAAGGAAATAAATATGAATAGAGGTGTAATTAAATGGGATTATTTAAAACAAAATCACAAGATGAATGGAAAGTTAATTATATTAAAGAGTTCAATGAAATGAGAGACTCTTACGAAGATAAATTAAAAGCTAAACAAATGGAGATAGAGAATTTAAAACAAGAGATTGAGAATTTAAAATCATTAAGAAACAATTTGAAACCAAAAGAAAAACAAATTAAGGACTCAGATATTGAGTATATAAAAGAACTAAGAAATAGTGGGCTTAGCTACAGAGAAATATCAAAAGAAACTTCATGGAGCAAGGCAACAGTTTGTAGAGTTTTAAATGGGTTATATGATTAATTAAACAATTAAATTATTATGATTTTATATTTCTATATATTACTAATACTGTGCTATAATGGATACTATACAAAATAAATTGTAGGTGATATGTTTGAATATAAAAGAAAATAGTTATATTTCTAAAAGTAAAGAATATATTCTAGATGCTATTATTTTATTGGTTATAGTACAGATTGCTAGGGTAATTATAAAATATATATTTTTAAGCCAATTAAATTTTACTCTAGAAAATGTTAATATTGCTAATATTATATCGATTATGCTCGTGGGTATAAGCTTGTCTCTTATTTTAAGAGCAAATGATTTATTTAATCCAGCAGGACAAAGGTTAATTAAGTTAAACAATAAATATAACAATAAAAAATTAAGATTAATATTAGGCTCAATTACTTTAGGTGCCATATGTGTAACACCGTATTTTAAGGGTGGATATTTATCATCTAATTTAATAATACTGACATTATCCTTAATAGCTCAGCCTATATTTGAAGAAGTAATTTTTAGAGATTATATATGGAACTATATTAGAAGTTTTCAAAAGGATGAAAAGAAAGTTTTAATAATTGTAAGTTTATTATCAGCTCTATTTAAAATAGGTTACTGGGACATAATAAGTCAGAATTTAAGTGTAGTTAGTAGCTCATTTTTTACAATAGATATAATCATTTCCAAGGTATTATTTGGATTAATAATTGCTTTTATACTTGGAATAGTTAAAATAAAATACAAAGATACCTACTTGTGTATATTTGTACATAGCTTGATTAATGTTTTTTGGGGAATATAAGTTTTTTATAATAAATATAGAATAACTAAAATGACTTGATAAAATAATAAGTAAAAGGAAGATCATTATTGTGAGTTCGCTTATACTTATAGATTTCTTATAGTGATAAAATAAATAAGAAACTATTGAAATATCTATATAAATTAGATATTATTAGAGAGCTCATAAGCTCTCTTTTTTATTGTGAAGATTTTATATTTTATCTGTTCTATGGATAAAATATAAAATCTAATTGATTTAAGAGTAGCGGTTGAAGTTGTTGATGACATGAAGTGTAGCGACCACGTAGTGGTTTAAGCGAAGCGAATTTTTCAGATTAAAATAAGAAAGGAAGAAAATTATGGATGAGTTAACGAAGTATAGAAATGAGATAGATGAAATAGATAAGCAAATAACTGAATTGTTCGAAAGACGTATGGATATATCAAAAAAAATAGCAAGATGTAAAAAAGAACAAGAAATATGGATTTTAAATGCGAAGAGAGAAGAAGAAGTTATTCAAAAGAATTTATCTTATTTAAAAAACAAAGACTATAGATTTGTATTAGAAGGATTTTTTAGAAATCTAATGAATTTAAGCAAGCTAATACAAAATGAAGAAAATCACCGCTAAATAGAGGGAGGCAAACTATGATTGTAGTAATGAATAAAAACTACACTAGTGACGATATAAATCAAGTAGTAAATTATATAACGAATAAAAATTTAGGCGTTAATATTTCAAAGGGAAAACACGACTGTGTTATTGGAATATTGGGAGATGTAACAGAAGCAAATCTAGAAGAAATAAAATCTTTAAGATGTGTATCAAAAATATTAAAAGTACAAGAACCTTATAAAAAAGCCAATAGATTGTTTCATCCAGAAGATACTATTGTAAATATAAATGGCAATAAAATAGGTGGAAAAAACTTAGGAATAATAGCTGGGCCTTGCGCTGTTGAAAGTGAAGAACAAATTGTCGAGATTGCTAGAAAGGTAAAGGAAAGTGGAGCTAACTTTTTAAGAGGTGGAGCTTTTAAGCCAAGAACTTCACCATATAGTTTCCAGGGATTGGAGCTAGACGGACTTAAATTAATGGAAATCGCAAAGCAAGAAACAAATCTTCCTATTGTATCTGAGCTTATGTCAATTAGCTATCTAGACGAATTTATGAGCACCGTTGATGTAATACAAATTGGTGCAAGGAATATGCAAAACTATGATTTACTAAAACAGGTGGGAAGAACTAACAAGCCAGTAATACTAAAAAGAGGATTATCCTCAACAATAGAAGAATGGCTTCTTAGTGCAGAACATATTATGGCAGGCGGAAATGAAAATGTAATTTTATGTGAAAGAGGAATAAGAACTTTTGAAACTTATACTAGGAATACTTTAGATTTAAGCGCTGTGCCTGTAATAAAAAAGCATTCTCACTTACCTATAATAGTAGATCCGAGTCATGGAACAGGAAGCCGTGAATATGTGGAGTCTATGGCGAAGGCTGCTGTAGTAGCAGGATGTGATGGTCTTATGATAGAAGTTCATAATAATCCAGAAAAAGCTTTATCTGATGGTCAGCAATCTATAACACCAGAGCAATTTGATAAACTTATGAAAAAAATAAAAATACTTTCTAATTTAGAAGATTAAGTATAATAAAAAAAGGAGCTTAAGCTCCTTTTTTTATTTAAACTATTTACAACTTAATATAGATATTAAATCATTTGGAGTATTAATTATATAGTCTGAACCTAAATCTTCTAATATCTTTTTATCTCTAAACCCCCAAGCAACACCTGCAAAATCTATATTTGCATTTCTTGCTGTTTTAAAATCTACCTCACTGTCACCAATATATAAGCATTTATCCTTAGATGAATTTAAATCTTCTATAGCTTTTAATACTGAATCTGGGTAAGGTTTTTTTCTTCTTTCAGAAGATTTCCCTATTGCTACTTGAATATACTCTGAAAAATACTGGTCTTTTAATTCTGTAACGCCATCTTGAAATTTATTAGATACAATTGCCATTTTATATTCATTTTCTTTTAAATATTCTAGTAATTCCATTATTCCATCATAAGGTTTAGTCTTATTTTTCAAATTTTTCGAATAATGTATTTTAAAAAGAAATAGACATTCTGCAAATTTATCGTAAGAAGTTTTTTCTGGTACTGAAAGTTCAATTAATTTTTCGATACCATTTCCAATAAAAGAACAAATTTCTTCTTTACTTCTAAGTGGATAATTTAATTTTTCTAAAGCGTGATTAACGCTATCAGCTAAGTCATCTAAAGAGTTCAAAAGAGTGCCATCTAAATCAAAAATCAAAGTGTTGTAATTCATCATAAATCCCCTTATCTCTATTAAGTTATTATTACACCACATATAAATTTTAATGTGGGTACTATTACTAATTTATTTTTGATATAATTTCATTTTTTATTT
>NZ_JANKBY010000033.1:0-20855 GCF_024621905.1 Terrisporobacter muris | reverse complement strand
ACTAGCCTTAGAAAAAGTTTCATTCTGATTATCTATTGTAAAATCTATTGTATTTTATATCTTAAAATATACAACTTTTAATTTTATCCTTGAATTCATCATCTAATATACCTGTTGTAATTCCTAGTGCAATTAAATCAATTAATTTATCTTGAGTCATATCAACAGGTCTGGGAATCAATTTCCTAGGTCTATCATTACAGTCACGGTACAGACATATCCTTATCTCATACCTGCCTAATGCCTTTATATAAATTTTCTCAAGTGCAAATAACTCATTACCATCTCTTATTTCCACGCTTCTAAGTATTTTACAATATCGAGTTTCTCTCTCGAAAAGTTCTTCCTTTTCTTTCTTTGCCATACACTTTACCTCCTTATTTCTTTGTATTATTTAATTTGAAATAAGTTAAATAGCTTACTTTATCAATATTCATCTGCTAATAACATAGTAGAATGACTCCCATCATCTATAACAAATATCTTTTCATCATTACAAGGCTCACTAGCTTCAAAAATCCATATTTTCTTATATTCAGGTACTTCTTGTGAATGAATTATTCTTATTGTATTTTCACTTTTATCAATTGTTGATATTGTGAAAACCTGTAAGTAATCTACATCTCCTATTGTATCTTTTAACTCTTCTATTAATTGCCACATAAATATCTGTACATCTATTGGAATTTCATCATTTATCCCTCTGCTTACATATCTGCTACCATTATCAAACATATTTTTATCCTCCTAAAATTTAAGGAATACAACAATCGCTGTATTCCTTAATCTATACCTTTTATAATCATTATTTATTTCATTTAAGCGCTACATTCTATACCATATATCACTTGCTGAAACTCCATACTTTGAACTAGCTCTATTTACTGCTTCACTTGGATCTATCCCCTCAGCTATAAGCCTTAGTATAAATGCTATTATTATAGTCCACATATCATATTGCCCTCCTATTCTAAAGTTTTACACAAAATAGAAATAAGCATCAATACCTGTAAGTATCAATGCTTATCTTAATAATTCATCAGTCATTTCATTTTTTGTAATTATAGTAATAGAATAATCACTAGATAATAAGTATAACGTTGAATTATACTTATCAGTATTATTTTCATATATTACATCACTAAATTCTTCAACTAATCCCTTTAATATGTTTACTTTTAAATACTCAACCTCTTTAATATTCTCAATTATGCACACATATCCACCATCGTCTGTTGACTTTCTGTTATATCCATAATTTTCATCAAGAATATTAATAACGTTATCCACATTTTCAACTACTTCCTTTGGATATTCTAATAATAAGTTTAAATCTTCTTTCTTCCATAAGTTAATCATCTTAACTTCCTCCTTATATTTTTTTGCACTAAAAAAGAGATGTTAATATTTTATCTAACATCTCCATTTATTAATTTTAAGCTCCTATCTATTAAGACATATATTTAATATAGACCAAATAGATAATATTTATTTATAATTTTTGTTAATACACTTTATTTACTACATATATTACTTACTTTGAAGATTTAAATACTCTTCTTCAAATACAGTAGAATTATTTAGTACAATCTCTAACCTTATGTCCTCTAACATATTATACAGTCCGTCCACATGTAAGTTTGATTTATTTTCTTTTATCTAGACTACCTTTAATTGTAAACATTTCATCATTTTTAATTAATTTACATTGTAATTCATATATAAATACTTTTTTATCTTTTATTACTTTATCCGTCATATTTTTGCTTATTTGATTCTTTTATTTATCTATTTGCTTCTGCATATATCTTTTCTGCTAAATAATGAATCATATAATTTTGTAAATTATTATTAGTCAATATCTCC
Source organism: Terrisporobacter muris (assembly GCF_024621905.1). Lineage (NCBI taxonomy): Bacteria > Bacillati > Bacillota > Clostridia > Peptostreptococcales > Peptostreptococcaceae > Terrisporobacter > Terrisporobacter muris. Next base: position 18,989 of record NZ_JANKBY010000033.1, on the reverse strand, counting down.
CTAACCAATCTATCATTCCTATTCTTAGTCTTAACAATCCCCCTCTTAAAATAGCTCTTGCCAAAAGTATTAACCAAATCTTCATAGCTATTTGCTTTAGCTATATCCATAATGTTCTTATCACTTTTAAATATCTCTTCATACTGATCTATTATAATCCTATCTTCCTCTGTAAGACCTACTCCAAAAACATCATTTATCCTTTGGATTATATCTTCTAAGTACTCTTCATCATCTTCACTTATACGAGATGTTGCAGTTTCAGATATTCCAACTAACTCACCTTCACCATTATAAAGTGATATATCAGCACCTTTTTGCTCATCTTGTCCAAGCTTTTGTAATTTATAATAATCTAAACTTAATATATCATCTATATCTAATCTTTCTTTACCTTTTTTAGGTAGCTTTCTTAAAAGTGCTATTAAGTATACTTGTAATCTTAAAAGATTTAAATTTTTTATAGGATAAATCTGAATTAAGAAATTATAAAATGTAATATACTTTTGACATTTCTTCTTAAACTCATCTGATGATTTTTCATCTTCTTCATCTAAATAACAGTATCTTTCAACAGCCTTATCAATTAAACTATTCATCTTAGCATCTTGTGTATTTGTTCTTTTATCCTTATAGAATAATACTGCAAATTCATTCACTTCTTCATCAGTATATATACCATATTCATGTAACTGATACCAAAGATCATTTACTACATTAGGATCTGTTATTTTATCTATATTAGTCATTTCAAAATAAGGCTTATATGCGTCTTGAATATCTTCCACACTATTTTGGAAATCTAATATAAAAGTATGTTTATTAGGATAAGTTCTATTAAGTCTTGATAAAGTCTGAACAGTTTTTACACCATCCAACTTCTTATCAACATACATAGCACATAACTTTGGTTGGTCAAAACCTGTCTGATACTTTTCAGCAACTATAAGTAATCTAAAATCACTTTTTTCAAATATACTTGGTAAATTTGAATCAGTAATATCAGGTGCTACTTCCTTGTTCATACTTACTTCTGTATATTCAACATCTTCATCTTTTACAGTACCTGAAAAAGCAACCAATGCTTTCATATTGTATCCTTTTTCTTTTATATACTGATCTATTGCTAATTTATACTTAACAGCATGTAATCTACTTGCTGTAACTATCATTCCCTTAGCTCTACCTTCTAGCCACATAGACCTATTGTCTACAAAATCATCTACTATAGTTTCAACCTTTTGCCTTATATTGTGCTCATTTAAGCTAACAAACTTATTTATAGCTCTCTTTGCTTCTCCCTTATCAAACTCAGGATTATCCTCTATTTTCTTACCTACCTTGTAGTATACACTTACAGGCATGAAGTTCTTTAATACATCTAGTATAAATCCTTCTTCTATAGCTTGTTTCATAGAATATAAATGAAACTCATGAGGTAGCCCATCTTCACCTATTCTACCAAATACTTGCATAGTCTTATTTTTAGGAGTAGCAGTAAAAGCAAAGAAACTTATATGACCTAAATTAGTTCTTTTTTCTATAAGATCATTCATCTTATCTATACTAGATTTTTCATTCTTTTCATTTTCTGCATCAATTTTTTTAGCTTCTTCTAATGTTTTACCTGCTAAAGTTTCCTTTAATGCATTCATATTCTCACCAGATGTTGAAGAGTGAGCTTCATCTATTATTACTGCATAACGTCTTTTTTCAAGTGATTCTATCTTGGGTAGTGCATATTGGAACTTTTGTATAGTTGTAATAGTAATTTTTGCTCTATTTACAATGGCATCTGCTAAATCTGATGAGTTTTTATCATCATCTATCTTAACAACAAGTCCATTTTTGTGCTCTAGTTGATATATAGCATCTTGAAGTTGCTTATCAAGTACTTTTCTGTCTGTAACTACTATTACAGAATCAAATATAGCATTATTATCTTTGTCATGAAGACTAGATAACCTATGAGAAGTCCAAGCTATAGTATTAGTCTTACCACTACCTGCACTATGTTGTATAAGATAGTTTTTGCCTGCTTTATTTACTTCTAAATCAGCGACTATTTTTCTTACTGCATCTAACTGATGAAATCTTGGGAATATTGCCCTTTTATTACCCTTGTCATCTTGTTGTATAAAATAAAATCTTTTTATAATATCGAGTAAACTATCTTTAGCAAGTATCTCTTCCCATAGATAAGAAGTTTTTTCTTTTCCTTCTACCACAGGATTTCCCTTACCTCTGTTGTTTCCTTTATTAAATGGTAAGAAGAATGTTTTATCTCCTTTTAACTCCGTTGTCATATATACTTCATCTGTATCCACTGCAAAGTATACTAATACTCTTTGATTAAATCCAAACAAGGTTTCTTTTGGATTTCTATCTTCTTTAAATTGTTTTATAGCATTATGTACGTTTTGATTAGTAAACTGATTTTTAAGCTCCATTACTATAACAGGAAATCCGTTTAATGATAACACAACATCTAATGTGTTGTTGTGTCTGCTGCTGTATTTTAATTGTCTTGTTATTTTGAATATATTCTGCTTATAGTTTTCGTAAGCTGTTTTATTTGTAGTTAAATTTGGCTTGTTGTAGAATAATTGAAATTTTCCATTCATCATTATATCTTCTACACCGTTTCTAAGGACACTTATAAGCCCTCTTCTTTTGATATTTGAATTAACTAAATCTATAAAAGCTTTTTTGTAGTTACTTCCCCTGTTGTATTTAAATTCATCTAATAATTCTTTTTGTGTATTTTCTAAGAATCTGAATAAGTCTTCTGCAAATAAGCAATTTTCAAGATCAAATTCTTGCGAATGTCCTTGTTCATAACCAATTGATACTAAATGATTTTCAATTGATTCTTCTAAATGCTTTTCTTTTGGTAACATAATTCCCCTCCAGTTTATAAAATTTACTAAAGCCTATAAGTTAGACTTTAGCATTATATTTTTATATTTTATTTTACTGTAGCTAATATTTTATCTTCTGCTATAATATCTTCTATTGTAAATGAATAGTTTAATATGTCTTTAATCATGCTGTAAAATATATTATTATATTTTTCTTTATCACTTAAATCTTCTTTTCTAATTTTACTTACAATCATCCATTCATTATCATCATAAAGCTTAGTTGTTGTTTTTAATCTATTTATTAATCTATTTCTTCTTTCGTACTTTAAAGCTCTTTCCTTTAGTCCACTATTTAATCTTGATATAGCTCCTTCACCAGATAGCTTGCTTATATTTTTAACTAAGTATATGCACTTATCATCTTCTAATGCTTGAGATATTTCTAATTGTGAAAAATATTGTTTTGAGCCTATTTTAGAAAATGTAGTTCCTAATACTATATGCATATTAGGTATATCATACTCATATCCCCATCCACCTATATTCATATATAGATCATATTTTTTATTATTAATCTCTACACATTGAAAGTTGTCATTCTCTTGACTACATAAGAAATTAAACATATCCATATAATCAAATAATGGAGATTTTTCTCTTTCTGTTGTTCCATCAATATTTATTATTGTCTTTATATTTTTATATTCTAAGTTTATACTTTTGTTATCTATAGAATTGTATAATAATATTTCTTTGATTTTTTCTGCATTTTGTAGTGATATTCTTTCCATCTCTTACTCTCCCTAATAATTTTAATCCCATAACATTTCTAGTTCTATTGACAAATCATTTGATTTACACTCTGAACATGTAATATTGCCTAACCTTATTTCATTATCTATATCTATCATTCTTAAGTCACTTTTGCATTTTTTACAACTATAGATATATTCATACTTCCAATATTTTGTTGTGATTGATACATATTTTTTAGTTGTAATGTATCCACAGTTATCACATAAATAAGGCTCATTAGAGTAATAAATACTATATTCTTCTTTATTTTTTTCTAGGTTATTAATCATTTTCATTATTCTATTATAATCTCTTTTATTTTTCCCATTGAAAAAAGCTTCTAGTGAGTAATCACTCATTCCAACTCCCATGGAATATGATTGGAAGCTATTACAATTATTACATAAACAGTTTATACTTCTCCCCATAATACTATCTCCTATAATGCATTAATAGTCACTAACATATATAACAATAACTCAACACAAAGTTATAAGTTATACACTCCATTGATCATAGCTAAGTTATCGCAATAACTTGACTATAATAATTTTATTTTTTATTTAAAATATATTTAATCCATGATTTTATATTTCACTTATTAGTTATCATGTTAGAACTTTTAATTTTATTGTTATCTCCTATAGTTATACTATTATCATATAAATTGACTTGAATTTTTTGTACTATATTCTTCAATTCTTCTTCCGTCTTTATCGATATATCAATATCAAGGTCATCAAGATTTCCAAATTCTTTTTCAAGAAATAAAAGTGTTTCTAATATCTTTGTTTTTACTTTTGATATTATATCGTTAACCATTCCTAAATCAACATCTACAGAAGCATTTGTTATATGTGCATTAGTACTTTCTTGTAATATTCCATAGAATTCAGGTGGTATCGGCTTACCTATACAAACTTCTTTATCTTTCATTTCTATTAGGGTAGAAATGCTAGAGTATATATGTGTATTCAATAAATTTTCCTGCATTTGTTCATCTAAATGAGCTATTCCAAATTGCCTTTTTGAGTATTCAACGTATCCTACAATAAAACTAGCTCTAACTATACCTTGCAACTTTCTATATTCAGGTAATTCATCATCCGTGTCATATCCAGATAATTCCTTACTTACCCAATTAACTAATCTCTCATTATCTAAACAGTATAAAATTACCATTAGATTTTGAAGTGCTGTGTCTATATCCATATTCGAGCTTATAAAATCTTTTATTAGCTTACTCCTTGCCAATATATTACCTCCTAAAATAAATTTTTAATAAATCCTGAAATCTTGTCCCAAAATCCAAACATCATTATAACACTTGCTATTATAGAACATACTATTCCTATTATTATAGGATGTCTATTTGCAAATGACTCTTTAGGTACATCTTCATACCTAACATTACTATTACTATTGTCTATTATATAAGACTTTTTTAATTTATTATTGTCACCTATTTTTATTGCCATAAACTATAACCCCTTTACAAATATATAAATGTCGTACTATCTTAGGATTAATCTAGTATCTCTATTTTTCCTATCACTGCTTCGCTTATTAAACTTTGTTTAGCTTCTTTTATTTTTTCTATTTGTTTTTTACTCTTATCTATTAATTTATTTATTTCAACAGTTTTAGTATCTAAATATTTAGCAATTATATATTGCTCTGACTCTAATGGTTTAAGTACATAAAGGGATTTTACTACATCTGTATTAAGATTTGGTTGTCCTGAAATTTGCATTTCCTTTCTGAAAATCTCAGTTCTACTTTTTAATAGATAGTAAAAATAACTTTTATTAATTTTTACATTTAAGAACGCTAAAGAGCCATCATTTATACATCCACTAATATTCAATATTTTAGGTACTCCTAATGTTGCTCCACTATTACTCATTACTAGTGTTCCTTTTTCTAAAAATCTACTTTGCTCTTTTCCTAACAATGTCAGATACGATGATACAGAATTTAAGTATTTATTTTCATCCTTTGTTACTTCTCCAACAGTTATCCAAGGTACTTCATTTCCACCAAAATATCTTGGATCTCCAGCTGGTCTAGGTGATCCACCTCTTACTATATTAGCTAATCTTGCAGCTTTAAGTACTTCCCAATCCTTAGGTATCTCACCTAACCATTCAACGCCACTATCCTTCATCTCTTCACTACTTCTCTTAACTAACTCATATCCATCATCGGACTTAACAACCTTAACCTTACCAGTAACAACTTCACTTATAAGACTTTTCTTAGCTTCTTCTAATCTTTGTATTAATTCTTCTTTTTTAGATATTATTAAGTCAAATTGTGAAGTCTTTTTATCAAGAAAATTTGCTATTTTTTCTTGTTCTATATAGCTAGGGTTTAAAAATAATAAGTCTTTAAATTGATCATAATTGTATCCATATCTTATTCCATACGAAAAATTCTTAAAAAAATCAACTTTATATTTTAGTCCCCACCAAAAATAGTCTACAAAGTAATTACTAATATTGGATTTACATTTTAATACAAAATATAAATTACTTATACATCCGTAATATTTTGATACTCCTGATAATATTGGTGTTTGGTCAAAATCTCTAGGTGTAAATACTATATCTCCAGGATAAACTAACTGATGTCCTATGTAACTCTCTGTACTTTTTCCAAAACTTAAATCTTCTTTAATTTTTACTCCACTAGTTGTTAATGATAAAACAGTTGTATCTTCATATTCATTTACTTCTCTTCTTCTAAAATCAAATATATGTCTATTCCTTTTTATTTCCCAATCTTTAGGTATCTTTCCTAACCATTCAACTCCACTATCTTTCATCTCATGTTCTTCTCTATATCTATACCTCATTACCCAAGCACCTTCCTTATCTCTAGTGCTATCTCACTTTCCAAGCTTTCAACTTCCTTCATAATATCAGCAAAAGTTCTTAACTCCTCATACTTATAAAAATGTCTAGTAAAAGGTATCTCATACCCTATATTATCCATCGTACTCTCATCTATATAAGCATCCTCAACATGAGGTTTTACCTCTTTTTCAAAATACTCATACACATCTTCCTTTAGAGCTATACTTTCAGTGTCCTTTAGTGAAGAATCACTTTCTATATTACCTTTAGCATCTTTGCAAACTACTGCATCTTCATTTCTTACCCCAATAGCATTAACTATTGCCTTCACAAGTCCTGCTGATAACGCTATATCAAACTCCTTAGACTTGTTTTTTAAATCTTTTATAAATTTATCTCTATCCATATACTCAAAATCACTATTAAAACTTTCTAAAAGCTTTAATAATCTTTCTTGCTTCTCTCTTCCTTCAGCTTCTTCTATTTCCTTAACTTTCACATCTTTTTTCTTAGAAACTGCAAGATTTATAAATTGATTAGTATTTTTTACATTTTCTATAGCTTCTTCATTTACTCTAAAACTTAATTTTAATGGTCTTTCTATAGTTATTTTTCTATATCCAAAGTCTTTGTTATCAAATATTTTACTATTTTCACCTTCTTCAAATCTTGCATATATTTCTTTTATTTCTTCTATTTGTTCATTAGTTATTTCTTTTCTTTTGTTACCTAAGCTTTTTCTCATGGATTGATAATATTCAATAGCATTTACTAATTGAATTTTACATTTTCTTTTATCTTCTTTTTTATTAGTAAGTACCCATATATACGTTGCTATACCTGTATTGTAGAACATATCAGTAGGTAGAGCTATTATACCTTCTAATAAATCATTTTCTATTATCCATTTTCTAATGTTAGATTCTCCACTTCCTGCATCCCCTGTAAATAATGGTGAACCATTAAATATTATAGCTATTCTACTTCCTTCTTCATCATCATACATTTTACTTATCATATTTTGTAAGAAAAGTAGAGAACCGTCACTTACTCTTGGAGTTCCTGCTCCAAATCTTCCATCAAATCCTAAGTCTGCTTCTTCTTTTACTTTCTTCTCTTCATCTTTCCATGTAACACCGAATGGAGGATTTGATATTAAGAATCTTATTTTTTCTCCACTAAATCTATCTTGAGTTAAAGTATTTCCAAGTCTTATATTATCTGGGTTTTGTCCTTTCATTAACATATCTGCCTGACATATTGCAAATGATTCATCAAGTAACTCTTGTCCATATACATTTACTATTGCACTTGGATTTACTTTTTCCACATAGTCTTCAGCTATTGAAAGCATCCCCCCTGTACCACAGCAGAAATCTGCTATAGATATTACTTTTCCTTCTTGTGTAAGGAAGTTTTCTTTTCCCATAAATAACATTTCCATACAAAGCCTTATAACTTCTCTTGGCGTATACTGCTCCCCTGCTGCTGAATTTTCTGTAAATCTTCTTAGCATTTCTTCATATATATATCCCATTTTATTATTCGATACTGAGTTTATATGAAGATCTACTTCGTACATTTTGCTAAGAATTGCAAATAGTTTGTCCTTTTTATCTAGTTGTGCTATTTCATCTTTGAACTTGAATTTACCTATTATTTCTTTTACATTATTTGAAAATCCATTTAAGTATTCTTCAAAGTTTGATTTTATATTTTCACTATCATCTAATAGTTTTTTCCATGTAAAATCACTTACATTGTAGAATTGTAAGTTTATATTGTGATTTTCTTTTAGATCTACTATTACCATTTCATCTCTTTCTTCTTCTGGTAAAAAGTTGTATTCGTCATATACCGATTTTACTATTTCTCTATCATAATCATCTAGTAGACAGTCAAATCTTCTTACTACTATCATTGGTAACATTACTTTTCTGTAGTCTTCTTCTTTGTATGTCCCCCTTAAACTTTCTGCTATGTTCCACAAAAATGTAACATGATTAAAATTATTATCTATGCTCATTTTATTTCCTCCTGACTATTTTTTACATTAGGTTAGCATTTTATTATTTAGCTAACCTAATATTATTACTTTATAATTATACCTTAATATAAATACTACTATCATCTATATTATTTCAAAAGTAGAAGTTAGTCCCATATCTTCATACAGATTTAACTTTGCTTTTTTAAGTTTAGCATTAAGTTGCTGAATTTCATTTGTAATTTTCCTATACTCCATTTGATAATTCTCTATTATATTTACCTGTTCTTCTTCTGGTAACAGTATTACTGGTATTTGCATTAAATCTTTTGAATTTAGTGAAAACACATTTGTTCCTGCTTGTTTATAGTTTATCAAAAACTCACCTAATGGACTTTCTAAAAATGTTTTTATATATTGAGGATTATTGTTTTCTTTTAATCTAAATCCTATTACATTTTGAGATATTAAGATTTTATCTTCATGTTCAGGTACTATACAAACTTTTATATTTGAACCTCTGCTAGATATTAATATGTCTCCTTTTTTTACACTATATGATTCTATTCTAGCATTATTTTTAATAGTATATCTTTGAAGAGATTCCGTATCTATTTCACTATCTCTCAAATCTGATAAGTTTATTATTTTGTATTCTCCTTGTTCATCCTCTTCTATATTACTTGGTACTACATTTATTCCTCTAAAGAACTTACCTATTTCGCCTAATGTTTTACTCTGATTTAATTCTACTAATTTCTCTTTTTTGAACTTAATCTCTCCAAATTCGTTACTAATCATTTTTGTTTTTAATACATTTTTATTAGCTAATAAGTTACTTCCTTCTATATCTCTTATATTCACTATTGAACTTATATCTTCTATCTCTTTCCTATTTTTGTAGATATCTATTATACGTTCTACATGTTGCTGTGTTAAGACTTTTTGATTTCTACCCTTTATTTCATACATATCTTCAGCATTTATAAACAATATTTTATTTTTTAATTCTGTATCTTTATCCATATTTATTACCATCATATTAATAGGTATTGATGTCATAGTCATTATACCAGGTAATGCAATTACTGCTTCTATACAATCTAAACTTAATATATTTTTTCTAATAGTTTCTTCTGAGCCTCTAAATAAAGTACCTGATGATGTAATTGCTATTCCTTTTCCATTTTTATTCAAAGATTTTATCATATGAGATATGAAAAGCCATTCTGCATTTGATACTGGAGGTTTTCCAAATATAAATCTATTGTATGGATCTTTTTCTACATACTCTTTTTCATCCCTCCAAGTTAATCCAAAAGGAAAATTCATCATCACATTATCAAACATTTTTAATTCATTTCCTTCTGTAAATAAAGGTTTTGTTAACGTATTACCAACTTTAATATTTTTATTGTATATTCCATTTACAAATAATCTTATTTTACACATAGCCCAGTTTTTTAGATTAATTTCTTGTCCGTATAATTCTAAGTAATTTCCATTTCGTTTAGCATAATTATTTGCTTCTGTTAATGTTTCACCAATCCCACAAGTACCATCATAAAAACTACCTTGTCTTGGCTCTAAAATTCCTATTCCTAATTCATTTAAACATTTCGGTGTTATCGACTCTCCTGAAATTTTTCCTGATGATTCATTTTTATTTTCTATTAATTGATCTATTATTAACTTCCATTTATCTTTATTTAAGTTACTTTCTTTTATTATTGATAATACCTCATATTTAACCTCTCTTGGGACTTTAGAATCTCCATTTAGATGCTCAAATACACCTTCTAAATCTTTATACTCATTTGATAATTGATTAAATGTATTTTCTAACTCTTTATTTATATCTGCACTTCTAAGTATTCTATCTATATGACTATTTTGAGAGTTGATAGCTTCTATATATCCTAAAGTATAGTATTTACTTAATACTTCCACCATCTCCTCTGTATTAATAAATCCTCTTAATATTTGTGCAATTTTATAATTCATTTTATTTTCCATATTTACACCCCTTACTTTTTTATAGTAATGCAATTACTATTTTTAATTCTTATCTATATAGTATACTTACTATCAAAAAAAGTCAATTACTTTTTGTAGTAATGTAATTACTATTTATTTTTTATTGTGGTTGAAATAAAAAAAATAGTATTGACTTTTTAGTCAATACTATTTTCGTGGATTTGAATGGTGGAGATGAGGGGATACTCTAACATATATTTTTTTAGTAATTTTTATTTTTTATTATACATTCTATTTGTGTATATTGCTTAATTACATCAGTTCAATTTTTTATTTAGTTTTTTTATTTTTCTTCAAACTTAACTGTAATTGTGTGCTAAATGTGTGCTAGTACTTCTCTAACATATATATCTCTATAACTTTATATAATCTGTTCTGTAAAATTTTAATATAATGGACTTAATAAAAAACATTAAGCTTTCTATCAAGCCCGTAGATTTTAATATATATCGTGCTTAGTATATAATATTATTTTTAATCACCAATTGACACTCTCCCAGTTTCCATTGATAAGGCTTGTTGTGCCATATTAATCAAGTTATTCAACATAGCCGTCCATACTTCTAGTTCTCTAGTGCCTTCTAATATGGTTGAAGTTAGAATACTATTACATGCACTAATTATTAATTGAATATCATCTCTTGAGATTACTACATCATCATATAGATCAATATCATACAGTTTACTCATATCAAATAAAACTTTGTCTCTTGAACTGTAAATATATCCAATTAACTCGTCACTAAATTCAATATTTTCATTATTCAAATTGACATCTTTTACATTACAATATATAACTCAAATATTTAATAAAATATATTAATCATTTTTAACCCATTTTTTATAAAATTACACCCTTCATTATCATCACATGCTAATACTTCTTCAATTGGATTCCCATAAGTTATCCATTTATCACATATGCTTTTAAGTAATTTATCGTTATAACTTTTATTAAATTTATTATCAAATAGAATTTTTACTTCTACAACATATATACCTTCTATTTTCCAATATGGTTTATTTTCTATATATTCTTTATTTTTTATACTATCTTTAACAGATTCAATAATACTTTCAAAAATATTCTGAGCTTCATCCTTACTGTTTGAATATATAAATGCTCTAATAAACAAATCTTCTACCTCCTACTTATGTGTAATTTTACCATCTAGAGATACATTCAAATGTGATCCATCTCGGCTAGCCCATCCTAAACTCTTTTTACCTGTTTTAGAAAGTTGTACATCCCATTCAAATGATTGTCCTGCAGTTCTTGATGGCTCTTTAGTCCATACATTTCCAAATTTATCAACATATCCTCCATTACGTTTAGGTAGTGGCTGCGATGAACTCCAGTTTTTTGGTGGAACATATCTTATCTTACCTTTTGTTGGCAAATTATTGCTTTTTAAAGTACCTTTTTTAGACACTTTATTTTTATTTTTATTTTTTTGACAACCATTATTATGTACCAACACACTTGCATCAGATACAAAATAAGTATGGAAATCTTCAACCTCAAAGTTATATAAAGTTATCAGTTCATTATGAACTACTTTATCTATCTTCTCAACTGTAGACTTATCTCCTGACTGAAGAACTGCTTTATCTCCTTCTTCAATCATACTCGCTGGTATCCAGCCTACGTTGTCTATATAAAATACATGTTGCTCCGTAGCCTCTATAACTTCTCCAGCTACTTTAATATAAAGTATTGTATCTGTTTCTTTTACAAAAGTTTATACTACTCTTTTAAGGGCTACTTCTCCTGTTTCTGGATCTTGTGCCCATACCAGGTTTCCTTCTTTAATGTTACTTATACCAACCTTTGTAAACATTGCGTTATCCATGCGGTTTACCGCATCGTAAGTGTAGTATTTTACTTCATTTGTTATACTGTCTGATTCTCTTAACTGATTACCATTTAAATCATAAGTATAAGTCTTATTCGACAGTGTGGTGTGGGGCTCTCCCTCATCATCTGATGATTCTTCACTTCCACCTGCTGAATCCTCTGACCCAACTTCAACACTTGAAACTAACTGATTTAGTAAGTTATATGTGTAAGTAGTTGTTTTTCCATCTTTGACTTCTTTTAGTCTGTTACCTACTTTATCATAAGTATAAGTAGTCTTGCTTATTGTATTTGAGGTATTATCTCTTATGTTTGTTTCTGTAAGTCTTCCAACTTTATCGTATTCATATTAGCTTATTAATAAAACTACTTTCATTATAGATTCACTCTTATTTAATAAAGTGAACCTGATAAAAAATAATAAACTTTTTATCAGGTTCACTGATTTTGAAAAGTATTCAATTTTACATTATATTTTTATATTTTAAAATTATACAAATATAATGTCCTTATTTTATTAATGTTTGAATCCGCCTCATTTATTTTATCTTAATAGTTTTATGCACTGAAAAACTACTTATTCCATATTATTGGATAAAAAATACTTTATTATAAACTTATCACCTTTTTTACTAATTAAAACTACAGTATCATTATCGCTCCATTTTAAATCACCTAAATACATAGCATATTCTCGTTCATCTGGAATTGTACTTCCTATTAGCTCTTCGTAAATAGTATTATCATTCAAGTCAGTAAATATCATATATATATTAACTTTATTAACCTCATGTTGAATTTTTACTTTAGCAATTTTATCACCTCTCTTAACTTTCTTCCATATCCACCAATTTACATAACCACACTTAATAATATTTTCACAAGAATTATAAAAAGCTTTAACATCAAATGAAACACATTTTGATAAATAATCTAAGCCTTCTATAACTTTTTCAATAACCATTATTTTCTTATGTAAGTCATCCATAATTTCAAATTTTGCAATATCAAAATTTACTTGAATCACATATGTACCTAGTAAATTTTTTATTCCCTCTTGTCGATTTCCATTGACACACTCAATAATTATTTTCCAACAATCTTTCGTATTAATGGGACTTATTGTCCTCTCAATCATTGATGTCATACATCTAGTCTCTAACTGAAACTTTCTTCTTCGTTCTTTCCAATTATTTTCATAGTCAATTCTTACAGCCTCTTCGAAGCTTATCTCATATTGTTGTTGAATCTTACTTATAGATTCTTTATCTTTTATATATGGTATATCCAATTCTATTTCCTTTAGTTTCATTATTAATCCTCCCAAGGCCTTGGTCTTTTATGTATACTCATGGAATTTTTTTCTTGCCATAATTTTAATGCATTCTTCCTTTCCCACTCTAATGCATCAGAGCGATTTTTTATATTCTTCTTAACAACCCTCGCTCCATATACTTTAGTACCATTGCCATTTAATTTACTAACCTGTCTATTTGCTCTAGGTGATGTTCCATTTCTATTTAACTTTTGGCCACTAATCCCTGTTTTCACAACATCTCCTGTTTCAATATTATAAATTTCATATCCATGCTGTTTTCTTTTACTTTTTTTACTATTACCATGAACCTTTGTACCCGCCGCACATGATGCAGTATTATGTACTAGCACACTTGCATCAGATACAAAATAAGTATGGAAATCTTCAACCTCAAAGTTGTATACCCTTATCAATTCATTATGAACTACTTTATCTATCTTCTCAACTGTAGTATTATTTAGGTTTGTTTTTATATGTTGGTATAGCTAATAAAACATATCTTTATTTTTCTATATCGTAAATTAAATTATTAAAAAAATCTATTTTTTCCTCCAATATTTAGAACCTTTTGCATATGTTATAATTACTTTTCCAGGTTGATTTAATAGAATAGTAGCTTATTTACTAACATATTTATATAAATACAATATAGATATTATAGCATTTAAAGCGAATTATTAATTATATATTACTTTTATAGTCGTATAGTATTTGTAGGATTTATTAGGATATTAAAAATTTTTACATAATATACAATAGTGAGGTTTTGTGAGATTTTCATAGCATTAGCATTTCTTAGCATAGTATTTCTGATTTAACCATAACATTTACCGCATTTTTATGTTAGCAATTGTTAGCTTCTTATAAATATTACTCTCACATTTTCCAACATCAGCATTACTCAGCAATATTGTTGACTCCTAAAGTATAAATGTTAGGTTTTGCTAGATTTTCGGATTTTAAATCTGAATATATCTCCTTTTTAGGGTGCCGAAAGTGCCGAGTAATAACCGAGTATCTTTTTTAGGGTAGCCGAAAAGGCCGAATACTTATTTTTAAGGAGTTCAAAAAGTTCAAAGTCTATTTTTTAGGGACTGTAAAAACTTTAGATTATTCTTTTAAATAATGTGAGATATTCTTTTTAGGAACTCGGAAAACTTCTTTTTAGGGGGTGCAGAATGTGTAGAATAAATTTTAATAACATTGCGCTAACCTTGCAGTATAAAAAAAGTAGGAGCTGTACTCCTACCCTTCTGCCTTGCAATAAATTAAAATTACGAATTATATTTTTTAATTTCCACCAATTTTAAATGTTCCTATTTTTGTTTTTCCATCCTCTTTATAGGCAACAATTGACTTGTAATAACCATATTTTTTAATATTTTTTTCTACTGTCTTCATATACTCTACTGCTTCATCTGGATTATTAGGTTGATTTGCATTATCATAAAAGTCATCTCTATAAACATAACCGGTCTCACCATTATTCATCTCT
Source organism: Terrisporobacter muris (assembly GCF_024621905.1). Taxonomy (NCBI): domain Bacteria; kingdom Bacillati; phylum Bacillota; class Clostridia; order Peptostreptococcales; family Peptostreptococcaceae; genus Terrisporobacter; species Terrisporobacter muris. The sequence goes on along the minus strand of NZ_JANKBY010000033.1, from coordinate 3,777 downwards.
ACAGATATTAAGTCTGGTCCATCATCATATTCTTTAGTAGATAATTCACTACCATAAGTTTGTCCATAATCATTTTCTTTAATTTCATATACTTTATCCTTCTCATCAATATACGATAAACTATCTCGAGATTTAGTAAAATGATCTACTCCTATAAAAGTCAAACCTATCATAATAATTAATCCCAAAACATGCCTCTTCTTAAGTATCATTACCTATCCCCCTTAATACAATATTAATTCAAATTATAACATATCCATTGTATCATAATTATAACCTTCATTCTATTATAAGACTAACTCAATTCTCACATTACACTTATAATATTTTTTACTTTTTCTTTCCTAAATTCATTGGCATTGCTTTCATGCATAAATTTTCTACATATTTTAAAGCATTATAATTTCCTTGTAATAAAGGTTAACATACCTCCCTCTAACCTTCCCACTTTATTGAATTGAAAATATTAAGAGATACCTTACCATAAGAATCTATATTATTTACATCTAAGTTAATCCAAAATTGGATTGATTTAATCTGATTCGGATATTTTTCCGACTGACTAATTTAAGGTACCATAAAAAGGAGTAACATTTTGCTACCCCGTATAACTCGCTTTCCATTTTTGGAAACACCTTTATCTTCTTCATCAACATTATTCAATTGCTTTTTGGATGTCGTTATTACCTATAACAGAAAACTTATAACTGAACTTTCTCAAAAAAAAGAAGCTTAATTAGACGAGAGAAAAATTCCCCCGGTAGATGACCTCTTTATTTATGATTTATGACTGTACAATTTTGTCTACTCGATACCGTTTTGGTATTGAGTGGAAGGGCGAAATATTTCTCCATTGCCTAAATTTAACTTAGGGAGCATTTTGCCTATTCGTTTGTTTTGGAAGTACTCCAAAAAAGGTGCAACCCAAAAACTAGGGTTTCAAAAATATAATAATTACAATCATTGATATTTCAATATTTATCCCTCTTGAACTATTGGAGTACTACGTTTATTTGTCGTTTTGGAAACGTTCCAAAAAGGTGCACACCTAAATATTAATAAAACGCCGTCATTTCAGTATTTAGCACGCTTAAGTTTATTTGAAGTACTCCATTTATTCGTTTTGGAAAAAATCAAAAAACGTTCATAATACAAAATAAAAAGTAGGAACACAATTCCTACCCTCAACTTTACAATATATTAAATTATAAACTATCGTTTTAACATAAACCTTATAAGTTTTATACCTAAATAGGTGATTATATATATAATAAATATAGATACTGCTACATTACTCCATGATATACTTAACATTATTAAATCCCCTCTCTATTATATATAATTTTTGACAACTATAAACTTTACCAATTATTCGTAATATATTAAAATTGTTCATTTAAATATCATTAATTTTATTACAATGAAAGTTATGATAAGCAAAAATGCCTATTACAAATAAACCTATAGTAATTCTAATTATATTAACTATACCATTATAATTTGATGGCAAAATTTCTTTTATGCTATTAGCACCTGCAATAAATGAATTTATTGAAACAAATTGCTTCCATAAACTTCTTTCTCTATAACCTAAGAATAAAAAAACAATAAATGCTAAAAAGAAAAATATCGTTACTAAAATAGTTAAAATCATTTTTTGTCCCCCTTTAATGTCTTACAATTTATAACAATTGCGACATTCATTTATTATATTATAAATGAAAAAAGCCATTTAAAATAGCTTCTAAACTAAAATAAATGGCTCTCATGCATATTCCTTATAAACTAATTTTTAATATAAATAGTAGTTACATAATGTGTTCTTATATCCTTTTCTCGTTCTTTTTTATATGTAGTCTTAAACATTATGTAATGTCCCTTACTCTCTTTAAAATATAATTTATAGTATTTTTCATTATCTTTAAACTCTCTTGCAATGTATCCAGCTTCTTTATCTTTACAAGGTATTTCTTTTACATTATCTTTATTTAGTTCCTTAGAAACATAATCTTCTACAAAGCTTTCAATTGACTCTTTCTCGCTAAAACAATAGGCTTCTATTGTATCTTGGCTCTTCTGATCAACTAATTTAAATAAAGGTATAGCTGTAAATGAATTTAAATTTTCCTCATCTCGGTTAATATCTTCAAACTCATATGTAAGTTTTTCTAATACAGTAAATCCAAAATAATCATTTTTATAAACACCTTCATTAACATCCCCTTGTAAATTATTTGATCTACATCCGCTTAAAAAAATCATGATTAATAAAATATAAATATTTATGTATTTTTTAGCTTTCATATTATTATCCTTTTCATTAATTTGTTTGAGATGCTGTTCTTAATGTTGCATGAGCTCTTATGCTTCCTTTTTTAGAATAAACACCATGTTTATGAGTGAACTCAACTTGGTAGCTTACATTTTTCCCCGCATATTTGCTATATAGTAATATTTGACTATCCAACTGATCATTTCTTTCTTGCATTTGAAAATACTTTATTTTTTGTTTATCTTTAGCTTCAAATGCAGCTTGGTATCCATCTACTATAAATGGATATCCTTTAACTGGATTAGATGAATAAGTTGGTTGAAGACCTATTGTCACTCCTGGAGCTATTTGTTTACTCGCACTAACATTTATATAGATAGGAGGTTTTTTTTCTGAGAAGTTTCCATTAGTTCCAACACTCATTAGTCTATTTATTTTATGATTAGATCCCCACTTACCTTTTATTCTTGTTAATCCATATGTCCCATGATATTTAAGAGGCTTTCCATTTTCTGTATGCGTAAAAGACATAACTCTAACATTCCCAAACACAGAATCTGCTGATTGATCTATAGTTAAATTTAATTTAAATTGAGATTTAACATTAAATGTTCCTCCCATTCCATCTTTATATGACCATGTTAAAGTAGAATAACCAACTATACTTCTGATTCTTGCTGACCTTGAAGAAGGACCTTCTTCTTGTGTTACCTCATGTTCTGGCTCTATAACATTAACAAACCAATAGGCTTCCTCAATAGCGGCCGTTTCTAAATTTTCTTTTAATTTATATACTTCACTAAATATAATCTCTTTTATTTCAAATTCAAAAAAATCTATATTTCCAGTTTTATTATCTTTTATATATATATTCATTGTTGGATAGTCATAAATATTACCAGTTGCATAAGATTTTTTACCGGGTTTGCAAATTGAAAAATGAACTATATCATAATTATAATTACTCACGTTCATTCTCCCCAATATCTGTTCGTCAGTATTTGGGTCTTTCAATAAAGTTCCTTCTAAATCAATATTATTTACTTCTAGATCGTTATTCTGATTTTTAATTGAAATATTTCCTGTCACCTTGCCATCGTTATACACACTAAATTTTTCAACTTGTATATCTTTTGTAGATTTAGTTGGTAACTCTTTTTCATCTATTTCTTCTTTTGTTGCCACACGTGATATTACATTTAAATCCTCAGTAATCCCTTCTTCTATAATAGCTTTATCACTCGATAAAGACTCTGCATTAATATTAATTGACATCATTAAAGCTATCATCATTGAAAAAGTGCTAGTTAATATTTTTTTTAAATTCATTTAATTCCCCCTATTTATCAATATTTGTAAGTTACACATTATTCTTACTGTATCTTCCTCCCTTACACATATTTAAGAATATACTATATGATTTTCAATTTTATTTCTATATTTTTACATATTATTAAGAATTTGTAAGAATATTATTTAAAATTAAACTTAAAGAATAATTAAAT
>NZ_JANKBY010000339.1:0-3744 GCF_024621905.1 Terrisporobacter muris | reverse complement strand
TATGGAGTTGTTGAAAACAGTAGTGTATAGCTGAATGAATAAAATTGAAATAATAGATAAATGTTACTCGTTTGTAACTTTTTTCTAAAAAAGCCTTTAAAAAGTTACTAAAATGTAATATTATATATGTATAAGATTAATAAAAACATAAATAAAGACGAAATAATTTTCAATTGAGATAATAACCTTAAAAATTGATATAGGGGGAAAATATATGTTTAAAAAGACATTGAAAGTTACTGCCATAGTAGGTGCATTAGTAATGACTATGGGAGTTATAAAGCCAATAGAGGTAGACGCTGCAACTGCAAGTGGAACAGCAACTAGTACTGTAAATTTGAGAACAGGTGCTTCAACTAAATATAGAACAATAGGAAAACTTAAAAAAGGAACAAAAGTTAAAATACTATCTAGTAAAAATGGATGGCATAAAGTTAAATATAGTAATAAAACAGGATGGTCTAGTGGAAAATATATAAAAAAATCAACTTCATCATCAAGTAATAGAGATGTTAAAAAAAGATTAAAAGTTAAAGCTTATGCTTATACAGGTGGAGGATATACAGCAACAGGAACTAAAGCAAAATATGGGACTTTAGCTGTAGATCCAAAAGTTATACCATACGGAACAAAGGTATATATAAAAGAATTAGATAAAGTATTCACGGCAGAAGATTGCGGTGGAGGAATAAAAGGAAATAAAATAGATATTTATATGAATTCTTCATCAGCTTGTAGTAAGTGGGGAGTAAAAACAATAACACTAGAAATATTAAAATAGGAATTAAAAGCAGGGCTTGACCCTGTTTTTTTGTTGCAAAATCAAATAAGAGGTGAGATTAATTCACAGTTACAATCATATATGGGAAATGATTTATCAGTTAGAACTTGATACTTTAAAAGATGAAGAAGTTGAAATCTATGATAACAATAAAAAAATTGCCTATGGTCAAGTTATTATATTAGAACAAAATTTTGGTATTAAAATTACAAGTATAATCGATGAAGAAGATTTAGTAAAAAGCTTAATTTAGGAACAATATAATTAATTTGTCATATAATATATTGTAAATAACTTTATTGTATAGGAGATGTATTACATGGCTAAAGTTACAAAGCCCGTTACTGATGTAGGTAAAGAAGTTATAAACGGTGTAGGAAATGTTGCTAAGGAAACTATAAGTACAGGTGTAAATGTAGGAAAAGATGTTATTAGTGGAGTAGGAAATGTTGCAAAAGAAACTATAAATACAGGTGTAAATGTAGGAAAAGCAGTTAAAGATAATGTAAAAGAAGCAAAAAATAGTATTAAAAAATAAATTAAAAAAATAAGGTGCAAAATGCACCTTATTTTTTTAAGTATTCATCCCCATTAATTTTTAAAGAATATGGTGAATAATTTTGAAGTATCATATCAAAATTTATATCGCCCTTATCTGGTATATTGAAATATCCTTTAGCAAAGATTAAATTACCGTTTCTATGTAGTTGTTCGATGTTAATTTTATACTTAATATTTAAAGTACCTTGTACTGACTCTTTTATAATAGAAGAGTATGTTGATACATCTGAATTTGATAAGTTTTCACTTTCTACTTTAAAATTATTATCCTTTGATTGAATATAGGAAGGCTCATAAAATGTTTGCCATAAATATATACCAACAAACAAACTTGATGTTATTAGGATAATTGTAAGGATTCTTTTTCTAAACTTATATATCTTAGAATTTAAAATCTTTTGTCTTTTAGCCTCATGGGCTTTCATCTTCTTATGCTCTTGATATCCAATTACTTTCTTTTTATTGCTAAGTTTACTAACATGTAGTTTAGAAATTTTATTTTTTCCCTCGTATTCAGCCTTTTTGTCAATGAATTTTATTGTATTATCTACATTAGCGTTTTTCATTGCCCCTCCCCCTTTTTAATATTCCCTTTAACAATATAATACTATATGAGAATTGAAAAAAACAAGAAACATAGCTAATTATTATGTAAAAAAAAGTATAATCGTAACAAAAAAACAATATATGAATTTATTTAATTGGTTGTAAAGCTCTTGGTAAAATTCCTTTTAGATAAGCGATGAGTATTCCGTAGTTTACAATTGGAACATTATTGTCTTTGGCTTTATTTATTCTATTCATCATTGCAGCTCTATTCATCATACATCCACCACAATGAATAATTAGCTTATAATTGTTAATATCTTCTTTAAAAGAGACTCCAGAAGAATACTCAAAAACTAAATCTTTGTTAGTGTATTTTTTTAACCAATTTGGAATTTTAAAAGTTCCTATATCATCACTTTGTTTATGATGAGTACATCCTTCAGCAATTAATATTTTATCTCCGTCTTCAAGGTTTTCTACTGTTTGTGCACCTTTAACTAATTCTTCTAAGTCACCCTTCTGTCTTGCAAATAAGATTGAAAAAGAAGTCAGAGGTATATCTTTTGGTGTGTCTTTTGAAACAGATTCAAATGCTTGAGAGTCTGTAATTACTAAGGCAGGTTTTTTGTTTAAACTATTAAAAGTTTCTTTTAAAGTAGTTTCCTTTGTCATAATAGCTGTTGCTTTACTATCTAATACATCTCTTATAACTTGCTGTTGTGGTAATATTAATCTACCCTTAGGAGCTGCTTTATCAATAGGAATAACAAGAACGACCAGGTCATCTTCATTAATCAAGTCAGAAACTAATTGTAAATCGTTACTTTCATAATCTACATTATTAATAATCTTTTCTTTAAGTTTATCGATGCCTTCTTTTGTAATAGAAGATACTAAGGAAATAGGACATGAGATTTTTGATTTTGCCAATTGTATTACTTCTTTTTTATCACTTATTTCATCTATTTTATTTAGAACTAATATGTGAGGAATTTTTTTATCCTTTAATAAGTCAATGATATGTAAATCTTCTTTACTAATTCCTTTATTTGAATCTACAATAACTAGCCCTATATCAGTTTTATTTAAAATGTCTAATGATTTATTTATTCTAAGCTCTCCTAAAGAACCTTCATCATCTAAACCAGCGGTATCTATTAGAACACAGGGACCTATAGGTAATATTTCCATAGGTCTAAATACAGGATCTGTAGTTGTACCTGCTACACTAGATACTATAGCAGCATTTTGATTTGATATAGCGTTTATAATACTTGATTTCCCTGCGTTTCTTTTGCCAAATAGTCCAATATGTATTCTTACAGATTGAGGTGTTGAATTCAAACTCATAAAATCACTCCCTTATTTCCTTTTTAGAAACACTTGTTTTGACAGAGACAGATGGTATCCTACCTAACTTACCAGTTAAATTATTAATTGTGTCCATATCACCTACAACAGTAACAGAGATAACAGACACCCCTTCATTATCAAATGGAATACCCATTCTTCCCTTAATAATTCCTTTAAATCCGACTAAGATTTTGTTGAACTCTTGTTGGCACTTTTCTGGATCGTCTAAAACTGCACTAATTACAGCTACGCGACTCATAAAAATCACCCCTTTAATAAGAATTTATTTTACATAAAATTAAAAAAGCCTTCTTTACTATTAAAAGAACACTAATCAAGAAAGTTAGTATATGTTTGACTAATTTCCTTACAGATTAGAATGATTCTTTTCCGTTAGGTAATTTATTTATATATAGAAGTTATTTTAATTTAATTTTAGCAGTAAAGTAGTCATAAATCTACATAAGGTGGGATTTTATGGCTATAATTTTAAAATTTCT